>CAYNNS010000086.1:0-11063 GCA_964398345.1 uncultured Gemmatimonas sp.
TTGGTATTGAACAGGCCGGTTCCCAACAGTCCGCGGATCTGCGGCAGTCGCGCCAGCGAATCGCGCAGGGAGCCGAGCTCGCGCGGAGTGGCGCGGCCGGCCGCGGCCCGGCCCGCGAGGCGCTCGAGGTCGCGAATACCGTCCAGAGCTTCGCGCAGCGCGCTCCGGCTCTCTCGCTCGCGGACGGCAGCTTCCACGGCGTCGAGCCGACGCTCGATGCCCTCGGGATCCCGCAGCGGCGAGAGCAGCCAGCGCCGGAGCAAGCGCGCTCCCATCGGGGTCACGGTCCGGTCGATAGCCTCGAGCAGCGTGGTGCCCTTGGCGCCCGGGCGCAGCGGCTCCACCAGCTCGAGGTTGCGACTGGTCATCTCATCGAGCCAGAGGAACTGGTCGGAGCGCCGGATCACCGGCCGCGCCAAATGGGGAAGACCACCGGGCTTGAGGTCGCCGAGGTAGCGGAGCAGCGCGCCGGCCGCGCCGATAGCGGAGGCGTCGTCCGAGCTTAGTCCCAGCCCATCGAGTGTCGCCAGGCCAAAGCGACGGCCCAAGTCCTCCCGGGCGAGCGCCGGGTCAAACTCCCAGCGCTCGCGCAGGCTCCGCAAGACCTCGAGCTCCGATTCGAGCTCGACATCAGCTGGAAGCACGAGTTCCGCAGGGTTGAGGCGATTCAGGGCCAGAGGAAGCTCGGCTTCGGGAGTCAACTCCAGCAGGAATTCGCCGGTGGTGAGATCGATTGCGGCAAGCCCGACGGGCGGTCGGGCGGTCGGGCGGTCGGGCGGAACTGCCACTGCGACGATCCAGTTGTTGCGGCCGCCGGCAACCCAGCCGTCCTCGAGCAGGGCACCGGGAGTAACTGTCTCGACGACCTCGCGGCGCACCAGCCCTTTGGCACGGCGCGGATCTTCGACCTGCTCGCAGATCGCCACGCGAAAGCCCTGGCCGACCAACTGCTTCAGGTAATCGGTCGCGGCTTTGACGGGGACACCGGCGAGGGGTACGCCATCGCCACGGGAGGTCAGGGCGATGTTGAGCACCCGCGAAGCCAGCTCGGCGTCGTCGAAGAACATCTCGTAAAAGTCGCCCATCCGAAAAAACAGGATGGCGTCGCGATGGCGCGATTTGACGTCGCGGTACTGCTGGAGGAGCGGCGTGCTTTCCGAAAGCGTGACGGTCACCGGACGCGGACCAGGAATGGATGTCCGCCGAGTTTCGCCTTGACCTGGGGCAGGGCAGCCTCCGCGTCCCCGCGGCTGGAGAAGGGAACGCGGATCTTGAGATAGGCGCCTTCTTTCATCACCACCGCGGAATAACCCGCTCGCCTGGCCCTGACACTGTCGGCGGCGGCGGCGGCGCGGCTGGGTACCGCCGATATCTGGACGTAGTAAGCGGGGCGGAGGGGTGGAGCGGCGGAGGGACGGGCAACGGGCCGCCGCCCCGGCTTGGCGCGTGCGAGAGAGTCGGCACGCGCTCTGGCGACCGAGTCGGCTACCGCCGCCTTCGCGCTGTCGGCGAGCATGGTGGCGAGCCCTTCGCAGCGATTCTTCTGGAATTCGAGCTGATTGCGGAGCTCGACATCGCCGCCCACGGTCTGCAGGCCGGCTTGGGCCATCCGGCAGGCCGAGGCTGGATCGTGGCGATCGGCGGCGGCGCGAGCGCCCCAGAACGCCGCCGTCGCACTGAGGGGGCTGTCGGGATAATCGCGCAGCATTTGGTCGATCTGCGTGACCGTTGCCCCTGGGTTCCCCGCGGCATAATCGAGCTGCGCGAGCTGCAGCAGCGCGTCGTCCGCCCACGCGGATTGCGGATACTCCACCACGACTCTGCGCAGCTCGAGCCGGCGGGCCCGTTCAGTCGCGGCGAGGAGGCCGGAAGTGTAGACCGCCTCGGGATAGAGCGAATCGGTTGGCTGCAGGCTGGCGAGCAAACGCGCCACGACGGCGCGGGCCGAGTCGGACATGCCGTCCTGGGCGAGGCGAACGGCCGTGACCAAGCGAGGGTCCGTCTGTGCAGCGGTGTGGCGGTGTGGAAGTACGGCAGTAAGGCAGAGCCAGCCGACCCACGTGGCGCGTCTCACGTCGCAGCCTCCAATCGAGGTGCCAGCTGCATGATCAAATCGAGCAGCACGCCGCGCTCATCGGCAAGCGTCGTGGTCTTGAGACGTTCGTCGGCGCGGGCGGCAAAGCGGATGGCGGAGTCGAGCCTGACGGCCGGCCACGCCTCGGCCAGCCGGCTCCAGCGCTCGGCACTGCCGCGATAGTCGAGCCGGCCTGCCGGGCGAATACGGAGCAGCGCGTCGCGCGTCGCACGCTCGAGCTGGCCCGCCCGCATGCCGCGGTCGTACCAGGTTCGCGCGAGCCCGAGCCCGAGCAGCTGAGTGCCGAGCTGGGTCAGCAGGCTGACGCCGGTGACTCCGGGCTGAGCGAGCAGGTGAGGGAGAATGGCCGCCGCGTTGCCACTTCGGTCTTCGAGCACGAGGTCGCACCAGTCCGAGGGCGTTTCACCGTGGCGAATGCCGAGGCTCGCGGACAGCTGCTCGAGCGTCACCGGCTCGGTCCCGCCGAGCCCCGCCAGCTTGTCGAGCTCGCTGCGCGCGGCACCAAGGTCACCGTCAACGGCTTTGACGAGGTGCGCGGCGGCACCCGGCTCGAATTGCACGCCGCGCTCCTCGGCGCGCTTCTCCACCCACTTTTCCGCGAGGCGCTGGCCATAGCGTTCGGTCGCGACGGCGCTGGTATGCAGTACGAGATCGGGATCGGGCTCGCTGCGCTCATCGTCGCGACGCGGCGCGCCCTGGACCAGGACGAGCACCGTTTCCGGCGCCGGGTGCTCGAGGTAGTGCAGCACCGCCGACTTGGCGCGGGCGCGCTTTTGCCAGGCCTCGATCTCCCGAATCACGACGAGCCGGCGATCGGCCATCATGGGCAGGGTGTTGCACAACGTCTCCACGGCTTCAGGGTCGAGCTGGCCCGCGGTCCGCTGGTCGTAGTTGAAGTCGCGCATGCCGGGGTCGACCACGCGGTCGAGAATCGCGCGCACCACCTCGTCCTTGAGCACGTCCTCCGCGCCGTAGAGATACACGGCGGGCGGGACGGTGCCGGCCTTGAGCTGCCGGGAGAATTGCTCGAAGGAGACTCTAGGCATGCCGCAGGAAACACTGCACGTACATCAGGGCGCACAGGCTTTTGGCGTCGCGGATCTTTCCGCTCCGAATCATGCGGCCCACGGCGCTCCAGCGCTTTTCGTGGACGGTGATGAACTCGTCGTCTTCCTGCGAGAGCGCGACGGGGCGCAGCTCGCTCGCGAGAAACAGATGGATGCGCTCGTCGGTGAAGCCCGGGGTCGTGAAGATGGTGGCGAGACGGGTCAGCTTGCCGGCCTCTCGCCCCGCCTCTTCGGCGAGCTCCCGATGGGCGCAGGATTCCGGGGCTTCGCCGCGAGTCAGGGTGCCGGCGGGAACTTCCCAGAGCCAGTCATCGGCCGCGTGACGGAATTGGTGCAAGAGCAGGATGCGCGGATCGGCGCTCGCGGGAGGATCGACGAAAGGCACCACCGCCGCCGCCCCGGGGTGACGGATCATTTCGAGCACGCCCTGGGAGCCGTCGGGGTATTGGACGGTATCCTGGTCCAGGTTGACGACGCGGCCGGAATACTGCCGTTCGGAGCGAAGCAGAGTCATCGCGGTCTCAGCAGGGCCTGCAGGGCCGTCACGGGGAGCTTCAACGCCTCCAGGGCAAGATAGCCCACCTCGGTGCGGCTGCCCGGAATGATCGGACTGCTGCGCGTCGGCGAGACGTAGGGCTGCAGGTTGGCGCGGTGGGCCTCGATCTGCAGGCGGGCCATGTGAAAGGGATCGCTCACCAGCAGGGCGCGGGAGACGTCCCGTTCGTGCATCCATTCGGCGACCGAGCGCATCGACTCGTCGGTGGTACGGCCATCGGGGCGCACGATGATCGCGGAATCGGGAATGGCCAGGGAGCGGAGATAGCGGTGACCGACGGTGGCTTCGCTCATGCGGTCGCCGGCCCCGATGCCCCCGGTCACGACGACGGCGGGAGCGAGGCCGGCCCGGTACAGTTCCACGGCGTGGTCGAGCCGGGCCTTCAGAACGGGAGAGGGACGGCCGTTGTACTGCGCGGCCCCGAGGACGACGATGGCGTCGGCGGCGCGGCGCTGATCGAGCCGGCTAACCCGCCACACCCAGCCGAACAGGACGCCGTAGAGGACCAGTGCCGCGGCGAGCAGCCGGAGACCCCAGGTCCACGCCCGCTTCACAACTCGAACGCTTCTCCGAGCTGCGGAATGACGATATCGCGCACACCCTCTTCCTTGAGGATCTGCGCCATCGCCGCGGCGGGAGCCGCCTCACCGTGCACCACGAAGGCGCGCTTGACGGGGCCGCCGAGCGCCTTGACCCAGGCGCGGAGCTCGGTCCGATCCGCGTGCGCCGAATAGCCGGAGATGCTCTGGATCTCGGCGCGCACGTCGTGGGGCTCGCCGAAAATCTTGACCTGCTTCGCTCCATCGAGCAGCCGCCGCCCCAGGGTGTTTTCGGCCTGGAACCCGACAAAGAGTACGCAGTTGCGGGAATCGCCGATGTGGTTGGCGAGGTGGTGGAGAATCCGGCCCGATTCCGCCATGCCCGACGCGGCGATGATGATGGCGGGGCCGTTGAGGGTGTTCAGCTGTTTCGACTCCTCCACCGCCTTGACGTAGCGCAGCAACGGGAAGTCGAAGACGCGGTCGGACGTCATCAGGAGCTGCTCGCGGCGGTCGAACACCTCGGGGTGCATCCGGAAGACCGCGGTGGCATCGACCGCGAGCGGGCTGTCGACGTAGATGTTGATCGCGGGGATCTTGTTCGCGAGCACGAGCTGGTGCAGCCCGTACACCAGTTCCTGGACCCGTCCCAGGGCGAAGGCCGGGATGAGGATCTTACCGCCGTGGCCGGCGACGCGGTTCACGATCTCCATGAGCCGGTCGGCACTGGTGGCGGTGGACTCGTGGTCGCGATCGCCGTAAGTCGATTCCACGATCAGGGTGTCGATGGGCCCGGTGGGAGGCTCGGGGTCGCGGATGATCGGCAACCCGGTGCGTCCGATGTCCCCGGAGAACACCAGGCGATGATTGCCGCCCTCGGTGATCCTGAGATCGACGCTCGCGGACCCGAGGATGTGGCCGGCCTCGGTGTACTCGAAGGCGAGGTTCTTCCGGACGTAGTGCACCCGGTGGTAGGGCAGACCGATGATAAGATCCTGTACCGCGATGGCGTCGGCGAGGTTGTAGAGCGGCTCGCTCTCGGGGCCCTGCTTGCCGTGCCGGGCGAGGAAGGCGGCATCGCTCTCCTGGATGTGCGCGGCGTCCGGGAGCATGACGGCACAGAGGTCACGGGTGGCGGGCGTCGCGTAGATCGGGCCGTGGTACCCGTGCCGCACCAGCAGCGGGAGGCGGCCGATGTGGTCCATGTGGGCGTGGCTCACCACGATCGCATCGATGCGGCGCGGGTCGAAGGCCAGGTTGCGGTTGAGCGTCGCGGCTTCGGCCCGGTGTCCCTGAAATAACCCGGCGTCGAGCAGCACCCGTGCGCCACAGGCCTCGAGCAGATGCATCGAGCCGGTGACCTGGCCGGCTGCGCCCCAGAAGGTGAGCTTCCCGGCGCTCATCGGGTACCGAAGATCCGGTCGCCGGCGTCGCCGAGCCCGGGCAGGATATAACCGACCTGGTTGAGCTCGCGGTCGAGCGCGGCGGCGAAAACCGGCACCTTGGGATGCGCGTCGAGCATGACCTGGACCCCCTGGGGAGCTGCCACGAGACAGAGAAAGCGAATGCGGGTGGCCCCTGAGGCCTGGAGCTTCGCGACCGCGGCAGCAGCCGACCCACCCGTCGCCAGCATGGGATCGAGCACGAAGAAATCGCGATCGGTTTCCGCGGCCGGCACCTTGAAATAGTAGCTCACCGGCAGCAGGGTTTCGTGGTCCCGGTACAACCCCACGTGGCCGACCCGGGCCGAGGGGATCAGCTGGGCAATACCCTCCACCATGCCGAGCCCGGCACGCAGAATTGGGATGAGGGTGAGCTTCTTGCCGGCCACGCGGCGCGCGGTCATGCGCTCGAGTGGCGTGTCGATGTCGACCGGCTCGGTCGCCAGGTCGCGGGTGACCTCGTAGGTCATCAGCATCGCGATCTCGCTGACCAGCTGCTTGAAGTCCTTGACCGGCGTGGATTTGTCGCGCAGGATGCCCAGCTTGTGCTGGATCAGTGGGTGGTCGAGAACGGTGAGATTGGGAAAGCGCGGGTGCGGCATGGCAGGAATATACGACAGGGGGCGCCACCGCAGCGCGCACTCTATATTGTGCGTCACCTCGTCCCGCGGAGTTCCTCCGATGCGTTCGCTGACTCTTTCGGCCACGCTGCTGGCCGCCGCTCTACCGCTCGCCGCCCAGGCGAATCCCTTCAAGGCTCCCAAGGTGGGACTCAAGGGAGAAATCACCTACACGCTCTCCGGTGACGTCACCGGAACCTCGAAGACCAGCTCCGATGGAGAGCGTGTCCTCCATCTGCAGACCGGCACCACCAAGATGATGGGGAAAACGAGCAACACGAATAGCTGGTCGCTCGTGACCCCGGACTCGATCTGGAGCGCCGATCTGAACAAGAAAGAGGGCATCGTCGCGCCCAACATGGGGCCTGCGATGGCCAAGGCGTACGACGACCTGGACGGCGATGCGAAAAAGCGACTGCACCAGAACATGGAAGCCATGGGCGCCATGATGTCGAGGATGTTCAACCTCGCCGGGGTGAATGCCGGTGAGAAGCTCGGCAGCAAGACCTATGCGGGGCAGGAATGCGAAGAGCGCAAATTCGGCCCGGTCACGATGTGCACGATGAACAAGGCGCCGATCATGCTGCACACGCAGATGACGCTGCTGTGCTTCAACTACGAAGAGACCGCGACCGCGGTGAGCTTTTCGACGCCAGCGGGAGATGCTTTTATCCCGCCGGCAGGGATTGCCTGGAAGGCCGACAAGAACCTGCAGAAGCCGGACTCCATGGCGAAGGGGTTCGTGCTCTATCTCTCGAGCCAGCAGCTCGCCGACTCGATCGCCAAAGCCAAGGCCCAGATGCCGCAAGGGCAGGCCAGCTCAGGCGTGAGTGGCCAGCCGCCGCAAATGACGGCGGAGCAGCAGGCCAGCATGCAGAAGGCCTGCGATGCCCTCAAGAACTTCGACATGGGGAAGGTGCTCTCGGACGCGACCAGTCAGATGATGAAGGAGATCGCCGACGCAGCGAAGCGGCAGGCGGTGGAGAGTGGCAAGGAAGCGGCGACGAGCAAGATCAAGGGCCTGTTCAAGAAGCCCAAGATTCCATAGGACAAGCAGTTGGACGGGGGGCGGGGCGTATCTATATATTCCCGCCCCTTCGGCCAGGTAGCTCAGTTGGTAGAGCAGCGGACTGAAAATCCGCGTGTCGACGGTTCGATTCCGCCCCTGGCCACTTGCAGTCATTGTATAACTGTCACGAAGACGTAACACCAAGCTGGGCTTTATCTCCCTCCTTGCAATTATTTGATCCAACGATAAATTCAGCGCCCCATGGACGACCGGATCCAATTACCGGACGCGCCTCGGTGGCAGCGGAGGCCGACTGAACGCCGGCGTGAAATCCTCGATGCAGCGGCGCTGGTGTTCGGCGAACGCGGCTTCGAGGCCGCCACACTCGCTCACGTTGCCGAGCGTGCGGGGGTGAGTCCGGGCACGGTACAGCATTACTTCGGCACCAAGTCCACGCTCTTCCACGAAGTCATCACCGATCGCTTTTTCTCCGGCGCCGCCGAGGATGAAGCGCTGCTGATCGGGCACCGTGGCAGTTACACGGAGCTGCTGCGCGAGCTGCTGCAGCGCATCTGGACTCGTTTGAGCCGCGCGGGAACCGCCGAGCTGCTGGTGGCTGGCATGGCGGCGGCAGGCAACTGTCCGGAGGCGGGGAAGGCCCTGTCCGGCGAGGTGAGCGGCCGCTGCCCGAGAGTGCTGCAGGGCGTGATCGCTGCGGGCGTCGAGAGTGGAGAATTCCGCTCCGTCTACCCACAGACCATGGCTCGAGTGCTGGGAGCCGCCCTGATCGGACTGGTGGTCGGCCGGCGCCGGTTTGCGTCCTACTGTCAGGACGCCCCCGACCCCCACGCGGCACTGGCCGAGCTGCTGCAACTGGTCGAGCAGGGACTCGCCCGGAACATCCATCAGACGAAGGAGCCGCAGGGATCATGATGCGCTACTCGCCGATCGCCCTGCTTGGAATCGCCGCACTCGGCTGCAAGCACGCGCCCCCGCAGGCCCCGCCCCCGCCCGAAGTCGCGGTGATTCAGGTGGCGATGCGCACGGTGAACCAGCAATTCGAATTCGCCGGCACGGTAGAGGCCTTCAAGAGTGTGCAGGTGCGCTCGCAGGTGTCGGGGGTGATCGTGGCGCGCCCTTTCACCGAAGGCCAGGCGGTGCAGGCGGGGCAGGTGCTCTACCGGATCGATCCGGTAGCGTACGATGCCGACTGGCGCGCCGCGCGCGGCCGGGTCGTCGACGCGGAAGCCCGCCAGGCCAACGCCGAGGCCACGCTCAACCGGATGACCGCGCTGCTCAAGGACAATGCGATCTCGCGGCAGGAATACGACAACGCGGTGGCGCAGGCGAAGCAGACACAGGCGGCGGTGGACGAGGCGCGCGGCATCCTGGACCGCGCCAAGAAAAACCTCGACGAGACGCAGGTGCGCGCGGAGCTGAACGGCCGGGTGGGGAAGGCCTGGCTCGAGCTCGGCGCCCGGGTGCGCGGCTCGGAAGACGTGCTGACCACGATCGACGTCCTCGACCCGATCTACGTGACCTTCCGGCCGTCGGGTCAGCAGCTCCTGGCCTGGAAGCGGGATCCCAAGGCCAACCGGATGATCCAGCCGGGCGGCGGACTCCAGGTCCGGGTCATTCTGCCCGATGGCTCACCGGCGCCCAGCCTCGGCAAGATCGGCTTCATCGATCCGGTGCTCGACCCGGCCACCGGGACGCAGGCGTTCCGGGCGCAGCTCACTAACCCGCAACACCTGCTGTTGCCGGGACAATTCGCCCGGGTTCAGCTGCTCGGCTTCACCCGGGACAGCGCCATCGTGATCCCGCAGCGCGCCGTGCTCCAGGCGATGGGCCGGCAGACGGTCTACGTGGTCGCCGCGGGCGACACGGTGCGGCCGCGCGAGGTGACGGCGAGCGCCTGGACCGGTGATCAGTGGACGATCGAGAGCGGGCTGGCCGCGGGCGACCGGGTGGTCGTGGACGGCATCCAGAAGGTCTTTCCGGGGATGAAAGTGCGGCCGGTCCCGGCGGACACCAGCGGGAAACGGGGCGCCGCAGGCCCGGCGGGGGAGGGAGCGCAGCCCAAGCCGTGAGCGAACGCCTCCAGGAAGTCCGCTACTTCTTCATCCGGCGGCCGGTGTTCGCCGGGGTGATTTCGATCGTGATCACGCTGCTGGGCGCCTTCGCCATGATCCGGCTGCCGATCAACCGGTATCCCCAGATCACGCCGCCGTCGGTCACTATTACCGCCGTCTATCCGGGCGCCACCTCGGACGTCGTGGCCCAGGCGGTGGCGGCGCCGATCGAGCAGCAGCTCTCCGGGCTGGACGGCCTGCTGTACTACCAGTCGGCCAACTCCAATTCGGGCACCGCGTCGATCTCGGTCTTCTTCGACATCTCACGCGACCAGGACCTGGCCGCGGTCGAAGTGCAGAATGCGGTGAAGCTGGCGGAGCCGCAGCTCCCGGAGGAGGTGCGGCGCAACGGCATCGTCATCCAGAAGGCCAACAGCAACATCCTGCTGGTGGTCGCGCTGATCTCGGACGATCCGCGCTACGACGCTGCGTACCTCACCAATTACGCCAAGCTCAACGTCGAGGACGAGCTCAAGCGGCTGCCCGGCGTCGGCAATGCGCAGGTGTTCGGCGGGTTCGAGTTCTCGATGCTGCTGTCGCTCGACCCCGAGAAGATGGCGCAGCTCGGCATCACCGTCGACGACGTGGCGCGGGCGGTGCGCGAACAGAACGCGACCAATCCCGCGGGCCGGATCGGACGGGAGCCCGCGCCGGAGGGAACCCAGCTCACGGTGCCGGTCACTACCACGGGGCGACTCACGACGCCGGAAGAATTCGGCAACATCATCGTCCGCGCCACACCCGGCGGCTCGCTGGTACGGGTGAGCGACCTCGCCAAAGTGCGCCTGGGTGCGCTGAGCTATGACGCCGTGGGCCGGCTCTCGGGCCGCCCGACCACGTTCATGCTCGTCTATGCCCGTCCCGGCGCGAACAACCTCGACGTGCGGGACGCGGTCGTGAAGCGGATGGATGAGCTCCAGAAGGGCTTCACGCCGGGTGTCCGCTGGGACCTCCCGTTCGACACGACGCCGTTCATCCGCGCCTCCGCCTCCGAAGTGGTGAAGACGCTGGTCGAGGCGATGCTGCTGGTGACGCTGGTGGTCTTCCTGTTTCTGGAAAACTGGCGGGCCACGCTCATCCCGGTGCTCGCCGTGCCGGTGAGCATCGTCGGCACGTTCCTCGGGCTTCAGATTCTGGGGTTCACGATCAACACCCTCACCCTGTTCGGGCTGGTGCTGGCGATCGGCATCGTGGTGGACGACGCCATCGTGGTGATCGAGAACGTCGAGCGCATCATGGCCGAAGAGCACCTGCCGCCCAGGGCCGCGGCCGACAAGGCGATGCGCCAGGTGGCTGGAGCGCTGGTGGCCATCGTGCTGGTGCTGTGCGCGGTGTTCATCCCCATCGCCTTCACCGGCGGCATCACCGGCGCGCGGTACAATCAGTTCGCCGTCACCATCGTCATCGCGGTCTGCCTCTCGGGACTGGTCGCCCTGACGCTGACGCCGGCCCTGTGCGCCTGGCTCTTGAAGCACGCGCCGGAACAGAGCGCAAATCGGTATGCGCGGGCCTTCAACCACTGGTTCCACAACCTGACGACCCGCTAACTCGGCCGCACCGACCAAGTGATCATGCGGGTGATGGACGTCTTCTTCTCGTTCCC
>CAYNNS010000087.1:0-10983 GCA_964398345.1 uncultured Gemmatimonas sp.
CCTTTACCGCTGGAAACAAGCCGAGCCCAGCCTGGTCGGCGTTGTGGTGTAGCATATCGACCCCGAAGCGAATCATGGCAAGCGCGGCTTCTCGGCCGGCCGCGACATCGTCGAAGCTGTTGAGATAGGCGAGCCGGCTCTCGACTTTAGGATTGACCGCCTTCGCCCCGTTGAGCCAGCCCTGATAGCCACGCGCGATCGGGGGCAGCTCCATGCCCCCCACAAAACCGATCTTGTTGGACCGGGTCAGCCCTCCGGCCACCATGCCGGCAAGGTAGGTCCCTTCCTCGATGCCGAAGACCATCGGCACCACGTTACCGCTCGCCGAGACCCGCTCCCCCGAGGTGACGACAAAAACGGTCTTGGGATAACCGCCGGCGATCCGCTCGGACGGCTCCTGGAATTCGAAGCCATGACCGAACACGAGCGTGTAGCCCTGTTGCGCATAGGTACGCAGCGCCTCGGCCTGTTCGCCGGGTGTGCGGGCCTCGACATGGGAGATCGTCGCGCCGGTGGAATCTCGGATCTGCAGCAACCCCTGATAGGCTCCCGAGTTCCACGCGGCGTCCGCGATGGATCCGGGCGTGATCAGGGCGACTCGAAATCCGGAAGCAACAGGAGCGGGCCTGGCGCAGGCCGCGAACAGCAGGAATGCAACCGCGCTCCCCCCGGAACGCACGCGGGGCTAGCGGCCGACCATCAGCCGTTGACTGCCAGAGGAATGCTTTCGGGAACTGCGCTCGGCATCAATTCTCCTTCCATCTTCATAGATCCGTTGACGCTGCCGCCTTCCTGGATCAGCAGCCGCCGGGTCACAATATCGCCGTGCACGATGGCCGAAGTCTGCAGCTCGACTCGCTCGCCACCGGTGATCGAGCCGTGCACCCGCCCGCCGATCACGGCTTCACGCGCGACGATGTCTCCCTCGACGATCGCGCCCTCCGAAAGCAGCACCTGATCCCCGGCGTGGACATTGCCAACCACCCGGCCCTCGATGCGGATGACGCCTTCGGCCTGCAGGTCTCCCGCAATAGTAAGGTCTCTCGCGACGATTGAGAGTCCCCCCTGGGGATCGCGCGCCCTGCGCCGCTCCCCTGACGGTGGCGGGCCCGGCCTGTCCGAGGTGCCCCCGCCCGACTGCGAAGAGAAAATCCCCATCAGTGCAGCTCTCCCCCCTTGAGCATCGTGCCCGGGTCGATCGACACCCCGTTGAGCCGGATCTCGAAATGGAGATGCGGCGCCGAAGACCGGCCGGTGTTGCCGCTCAAGGCAATCACCTCACCGGCGTGCACCGTGGTCCCCTGCACCGTCAGGACGCGAGACAGGTGCCCGTACATGGTCTGGTAGCCTTGGGGGTGTTCGAGCAGCACGAAGTTACCGTATTCCGCCTGTGCGCCCGTTTGCAGCACCACCCCACCCCCTGCTGCCCGCACCACGCTGCCGAGGGGTACCGCAATGTCGATGCCGGGATGGGCCTCCTCTCCGCTGTCCGCCACTGCCTGGCCACGAGTGACGTATCCCCGCTCATCCAGCGGCCAGTGCCGCGGAAGCGAGGGGTCGGGTTCATACTGGGGCAGTGCCCCCGGAATCGGCGCAAGGACCGGAGGCGCAATGGGAAGCGAAGTTCCCAATGCAACGCGATCGGGGACAATGTCAGCCCCGATCATGCGGCGGAGCCGCTCGTAGCTCGACTCGACGCTGTCGAGCTCGGCCGCGAGCTGCCGGATCCGGGAGTTATCGGCGTGCAGCCGCTCGACCTCCCGGGTTAGTCCCGGGACTCGAGCAGCCTGTCGCGCCACGGGCGCGTAGAACGCAACGCCAAGCACCAGCAGAACCACGAGCGTCACCGCGCAGACGCCCAGCGCGCGAAGCGCCCAGACCGGGATGCGATAAGTCTGTGCCTGCAGGGCGCCGTCCCGCTGGACGATGAACGAAACGCCCCGCTTGCCTGCGCTCATCCTGCGAAAGGCGCTCCCAGGATCAGCTCGAGCAGGCGGGCGAGATCGTCGTTCGAGTAATAGTGAATCGTGACGGCACCCCGGCCGCGCCGGCGGGCGGTGATCCGCACATCGGTCTGAAGCCGCTTGCGCAGGGCATCTTCCACGCGACGAATGTCTGAGCTCGGGTTGCGGCTTTCTGCACGGGGACGCCGCAACAGCTTCCGCACCGAGGGCGGCGCCTGCACTTGTTCACCGCGTACCCGGGCCTCGAGGTCCCGGACCGACCACTCGGCGGCAACGGATTCCCGGGCGAGACGGCTGATTTCCACGGGATCCGCCAGCGCGAGCAGCGCCCGGGCATGGCCCTCGGAGAGTGCCCGGCGCTCCAGGAGCTCCTGGACCTCCCCGGGTAGCCTGAGGAGACGCAGCGTGTTACTCACCGTGGAGCGATCCTTGCCCACCAACCGCGCCACTTCCTGCTGGGGCAGACTGAAGTCTTCCATCAGCTGCTGATAGCCCCGGGCCGCGTCCAGCGGCGACAGCGCGTCGCGCTGCAGGTTCTCGATCAGCGCGAGCGTCAGCAACGCGCGGTCATCGACGTCTCGCACGACCGCCGGGATTTTGGACCAGCCCAGTCGCTGGGCGGCGCGCCAGCGTCGCTCTCCCGCGATGAGCTCGTAGCGCCCCTCGGGCCGGGCGCGCACGATGACCGGCTGCAACAACCCCGACGCCGCAATCGAATCCGCCAGCTCCTGGAGCTGGGTCTCGTCGAAGCTGCGACGCGGCTGGAAGGGATTCGGAGCGATCGCGCCGATGGGAAGTTCCTTCAAGCCACCGCCTGCGGCAGGGTCCTCCCGGCTGATCGGGCCCAGGAGTGCCTCGAGTCCACGTCCCAATCGCTTGGTCTCGGTCACCGGTGAACCTCCCCTCCCGCAATGCGGGTCGCTGGCAATTCGCTCGCTTCACTCAGCGCTCCGGACTCCGCGCGGCGCAAGAGCTCCTGCGCCACGCCGAGATAGCTCTTCGCTCCGACGGATTGCACGTCATACATCAGGATCGGCTTGCCGAAGCTGGGAGCTTCGGCAAGCCGGACGTTACGAGGGATCACCGTGCGAAATACTTTCGCGGCGAAATACTCCTTGGCATCCTTGGCGACCTGGCGGCAGAGATTCAGCCGCGAGTCGTACATCGTGAGCAGGACCCCGTCGAGCGCCAGCTCGGCATTGAAATTCTGCTGCACCAGCCGAATGGTATTGAGCAGTTGGGAGATGCCTTCGAGCGCGTAGTATTCGCACTGAATCGGGATGATCACGCCGTCGGCAGCACTCAGAACGTTGAGCGTGATCAAACCGAGAGAGGGGGGACAATCGATGATGACGTAATCAAAGCTGTCCAGAATCGGGCGCAGTCCTTCGCGCAACCTTGCTTCGCGATTGTCGACATCGACCAGCTCGAGCTCGGCGCCGACGAGGTCCTGCGTGGCAGGGAGAATCGAGAGATAGGGTAGCTCGGCATCGCGCTGAATTGCGCTGTCGACTTGCTCTCGGCCGATCAGCAGATCGTAAAGCGAGGCCCGAGAGGCATCCTTGGCGACACCAACCCCGCTGGTGGCATTGCCCTGTGGGTCGGCGTCGACCAGCAGAGTCCGGCGCTCGGCGGTTGCCAGCGATGCCGCGAGATTGACCGCAGTGGTGGTCTTCCCGACACCACCCTTCTGATTGGCAATCGCGATCGTGCGGGCCATTTGTCCTGTAACTTATTTATTGATAATTAGTTACTGTTAAACAGAATAGAGGCCTGCTACAGACTCTTGTCCAATATCCAATATAGGAGGGAACTCCATATCTGTCAGGCACGTTTCACGTGAAAAGTTGGCTAGATCCCGCGAAACGGGGTTCCACGTGAAACTCCTCTCAGGTTTAGACTGGGATGGTCTTGGTTCGGTGTTTGATGATCTCGACGACGAGATTCTGTAGATCGCTCGGAGAAACCCCAGGTATCCTGCCGGCCTCCCCCAGATTCCTCGGTTGAATGCGGCCGATCTTCTCCCTCGCCTCGAAGGACAGACTCTCGGCAGATGAGACCTCAAGGGTCTCCGGGATTTCGAAGGACTCGAGCTCCATGAGACGACTGGCAGCCTGCCGCTCCCTATCGATATAGCCCCCATAATGCAGTTCGATCGCCGCCCACGTGGTGATCTCTCCAGTCGCGGCGTCCCCCGCCGCGCACAGCAGCTCGCTCAGATCCACTTCAGGACGCCTTGCCAGCTCGGCGATTCGCCTGGGTTCCGCGATCTCGCCTGATCCACACTTCATGAGAACCGGGTTCGCGAGCTCGGGACAAATAGCGGTTTGGGTCGCGTATTCCAGAACCCTCTCCTCTCCCCGCAGGGTGGTCTCGGCTATTCGCGTCTCGTCACTCGAGAGGAGACCGAGAACGACAGCTTCGCGATACAGTCTCCGGAGAGCATTGTCCTGTCGCAGGAGCAAGCGAAACTCGGCGCGCGACGTAAAAAGGCGGTACGGCTCGTCTACGCCTCGAGTGACCAGATCATCCACCAAGACTCCGAGAAAAGCCTGGTCCCGACGGAACACCACCGGGTCCTTCTCCAGGGCCACGGCGGCGGCGTTGAGACCGGCTATCGCGCCCTGGCCGGCAGCCTCCTCATACCCAGTTGTGCCATTCACTTGGCCAGCAAAATAGAGTCCTTCTGCGTCCCGGACTTTGAGCGTCCGATCGAGCTGCGTCGGGGGGAAGTAATCGTATTCGATCGCATAGCCTGGCCGAGTCATCTCGACGTGTTCGAGCCCGGGTACCGAACGCAGATAGCGAAGCTGAATCGCCGGGGGCAGCGAGGTCGAGAGCCCATTGACATACATCTCGGTAGTCTCCAACCCCTCCGGCTCCAGAAAAACCTGATGCCGCGCGGCATGCTGGCAGCGAACGATCTTGTCCTCGATCGAGGGGCAGTAGCGTGGACCCCTTCCGCTGATCGCTCCGCCGTACATCACAGACTCCGACAGATGCGACTGGACAATGTCCCGAAGCTCTTCGGTTGTGTGCGTCAGATAGCAGGGGAGCTGCGGCGGGTGCTCTGCCTTCTCGTAGTAGGAAAACCAATACGGTTCGTGGTCCCCGTCCTGCCGCTTGAGCCGACCGAGGTCAACGGTCCGACCGTCAATTCTTGGCGGCGTGCCCGTCTTGAAACGTTCGATCGCAATTCCAAGATTAGCAATAGCTTGCGCTATCTCGACTGCAGGTGATTCGCCCGCTCGTCCAGCCGGAATTCTGGTTGTCACACCTACCCTGATTTCACCCCGGATGAAGGTCCCCGCCGTCACCAAGACCGCGCGCCCCAGATACCGGCGCCCATCTACCGTCTCGACTCCCGAGACCCGCGCTCCCTCGACCAGAAACTTTGCCACGGTGCCCTGAGCGAATCCCAGCCGCGGCAAACGCTCCAGCAGGCTGCGAACCGCGCGGCGGTAAAGCCCGCGGTCGCATTGGGCGCGCGGTGACCAGACCGCCGGTCCCTTGGAACGATTGAGCATGCGAAACTGAATTCGTGCGAGATCGGTCGCTCGCCCCATGATGCCGCCGAGCGCATCGACCTCGCGCACGACCGTCCCCTTGGCGATGCCGCCGATCGCCGGGTTGCACGACATCTGCCCGATCGTCTCGAGATTCTGAGTGAGCAACAGAGTCTTCGCGCCGGAGCGAGCCGCCATCGCGCACGCCTCGGCACCCGCGTGTCCCCCACCGATCACGATCACGTCATAGCGCTGCATCCCAGGAACCTAAATGATCGCCCTGCTGGTTTCACCGCGTCATACCCTCCCACGCTGTGTACCGGCGCAGTATGTTTTCCGCCCCACAGCGCTAGGCGATGAACCGAAGCGGCACCAGAACCCGAGGGAGTGAATCAGATGGCAATTCGACTGGGTGATGTAGCACCGGATTTTACGGCCGATACCACGATGGGCTCGATCACGTTTCACGAATGGAAGGGCAATTCCTGGGCGGTGCTGTTCAGTCATCCCAAAGACTTTACGCCAGTGTGCACCACCGAGCTCGGCCGTGCAGCGCAGCTCAAGGGCGAGTTCGAAAAGCGCCACGCCAAGATCATCGGCCTGAGCGTCGACCCCGTCGACTCGCACCGGAAGTGGGAGGGCGACATCAAGGACGTGACGGGCTACCAGGTGAATTTCCCGATGATCGGCGATCCCGACCGCAAGGTGGCCGTGCTCTACGACATGATCCACCCGAACGCGAGTGAAAACGCCACGGTGCGCTCGGTCTTCATCATCGGTCCCGACCACAAGGTCAAGCTCACGCTCACCTACCCGGCGAGCACCGGTCGCAATTTCGACGAACTGCTGCGCGTGCTCGATTCCCTGCAGCTCACCGCGGGTTATTCCGTCGCCACACCAGTGGATTGGAAGCAGGGCGAGGACGTAATCATCGTTCCCGCCGTCACGGACGACGACGCCCGCCAGAAGTTCCCGAAGGGCTTTGTCGCCAAGAAACCCTATCTCCGGGTGACGCCGCAGCCGAATCGCTAACGCTACGGCCACGGGCGAGGAGCAGTGTCGCTCCCCGCCCCCGTGGCGGCTGCGTGCCCGGGAAGCAGCCATCAGCCGTCCCATACAGTATGCTGCTCCCCCTGGCCTTGGCCCTGCTGCAGAGCGCGCCCCCCCCGGTGCGTTCCGTCCACCTCCCCGCAGCAGACACTTCCGTTGTACTCAAGCCGGGGCCCGAGCACGGCGGGGGCTGGCTGCACCAATTCCTCTTTGGTCAGGCGTGGCGCCACCTCTGGACCACTCCCATCCACGCTCGCGTCGCCGATCTCGACACCCTGTACGGCGGATTGAAGGCGATCGAGAAGGGAGGTCACGCCCAGACCCTCTCCTTGCGCTTCACCACCCCCGACGGGCGGATCTACAACTTTCGTTCAGTCGACAAGAATCCTTCGCAGCGTTTCACGGGGCTCATGCGAAGCCCGCTGACCGTCTGGTTCGCCAACGATCAGATCAGCGCGATGTTCCCCGCTGCAGCCTTGGTGGTCGGTCAGCTCGAGCGGGCGGCGGGACTCCTCACCACGGAGCGCTGGCTCGCGGTCCTGCCCGACTCTCCCCGCCTCGCCAAGTGGCGAGAGGAGTTCAAGGGCAAGCTCGGCATCTTCGAGCGACGTTACTCCCAGACCGAGGAAGGCATCGCCGGAATTCCGGGGGCCCTCGAGCTGATTTCCTCGGATTCGCTCTTCCCGAGACTGCAAGCCGACGGTCTGAGCGTGGTCGACCAGCGGGAGTTCCTGCGCGCGCGCCTCTTCGACATTCTGATCGGTGACTGGGATCGCCACGAGGACCAGTGGAGCTGGGTGCGCTACGATCGTGATGGCCTGCACTGGTGGGAGCCTTTGCCCCGCGATCGTGACTGGGCTTTGGCGCGTTTCGATGGCATTGCCTACGACCTGGTCCGCTTCGTCAAGCCCAGCTGGTCGGAGTTTGGTCCTCGCTATGGACGGTTGCGCGGGCTCACCTCACAAGCGGAATCGCTCGATCGCAGGCTCTTGACCGGCCTCGAGAGGGCGACATGGAACGCAGTAGTGGACGAGCTGCAGGCCAACCTGCCCGACGCGGTGATCACGGCGGCATTCGGCGCGCTGCCCCAGGAATTCGATCGCAAGATTCTGCTGGACGTTGCCGTCAGCCTCCGCAGCCGCCGCGACCAGCTGCCCCAGCTGGCTGCCGAGTACTATCAGCGCCTCGCCGGCGATGTCGACGTACGAGCTTCGGATGCCACGGAGCACACCACACTCACGCGGGATTCGGCGGGTGGCATTACCATCCAGCTCAGCGGCCCGGAGCAGCGCCAGACCTATCGCCGCCACTTCCTGCCGCGAGAAACCCACGAAGTCCGGCTCTACCTGCGCGGCGGCGCGGACACCGCGTTGGTGACGGGCGCATCGGGCGGGATTCCGGTGCGGGTTATCGCCGGGGCCGGGCCCGATGTGGTGCTGGACTCGACCGCGGGAAACGACCTGCGCGTCTACGACGACTCGGCTACGGCCGAGCTTCACACGCGGGCCAGAGTCCCCCATGTCACGCGACCGTTCCACTCGCCCGTGCCGGAGAACGACTCGCGGCAGTTCTTCCGCGACTGGGGACACCACGCCGGGCTCGTCCCCTGGCTGGCGGTACGGCCCGAGGTCGGGGTGGTGCTCGGCGCCGGTGCCGAGTTCCACGCCTATGGTTTTCGCAGGGTGCCCTACGAAACCAGGATCGCGTTGCGGGTAGCGACGACAACGGAGGCCGGCGAGCTCAATGCCGACCTCGCCGGGGACCTCCGGTTCGAGCGCCCTGACCGGCGACTCAGCGTTCGCGCCATCGCGCTCAATGCCGACGTGATCCGCTACTTCGGGCTCGGGAACGAGACCCCTCGGTCGGAGAAGAGCGCCTTTAACAACGTGCTGCAAAAGCAATACGCCCTCGAGCCCACCCTGGAATTTGGCACCGGCCGAAGCCTACGCTATCGCGTCGGCGGGGTCCTGCGCTGGTCGAAGACTCAAACCGACCACCCGACCTTGCTGGCCGAGGATTCCGTCTATGGCAGCGGCAGCTTTGCTGAAGTCGGAGTTGCCAGCGTCCTCGAATACGATTCGCGTGATGATGCGGCGTTTCCGACTCGGGGAGTTAGGCTCGAACTTTCCGCGAGGGTCTTTCCGTCTGCCCTGGACGTGCGATCGGCGTTCGGCTCGATCGCATTGGCCGGCTCGACCTACCTTTCGGGCAAGCACATCCCCTTCGCTCCCGTGCTCGCCCTTCGGGCCGGAGGGATGCGGGTGTCGGGATCCTACCCCTTCTTCGAGGCCGCCAGCATTGGCAGCGCGACCTCGATCCGCGGCTTCCCGGACCGGCGCTTTACCGGGGATGCCTCGCTCTATGCCAACGCCGAATTGCGTCTGAGGCTGACGGGGCAGAAAGCCACCTGGGGAGTCCTCGGACTGGCGGACGTGGGCCGGGTCTACTTCGAGGGCGAAAGCTCGAATCGGTGGCATTCCGGCTTTGGCGGCGGGCTTTGGGCCGAGCTCGCCGAGCTGCACCGGGCGATCACCGCAACTCTGGCGTCGGCCGGCGGGCGCGCGCGCTTTTATCTCAAGACCAGCTTCCACTTCTAGGCGGTTCGGATCCACCTCGCGACGTCGCGGAATGAAGCGCGTTTCCCGTAGGAGAGAATGCCGATGCGGTACACCCGCCCCGCGATCCACGCTACGACGAGCACGCTCACGATCATGACGCCAATAGCGGAGAGCACCTCCCAGGCGGGAAGCGGAGTGATCGAGTAGCGCACCGGCAGCGCAAAGGGGGCCCAGAACGGAATGAACGTGATCACCCGGCCCAGAGTCCCGTTCGGGTCGTTGATCAACGCGAACATCGTCAGAATGCCGAGCATGATCGGCATGGTAACCGGCATCATGACTTGCTGGGTGTCTTGGACCGTGCTGCACATCGAGCCTACCGCCGCGAACATGGCGGCATAGAACAAGAAGCCGAGAATGAACAGCACCAGGAAGATGATCACGAGCGTGGGACTGATCGCCGCAAGAAAACCGGGACCTCCCGAGCTGGCCGCGGCGGGCGCCGCCCCATCGTCCATCACCCGACCAAAGAACGACGATCCGGACGAGCCGAGATAGAGCGCGGTCGCAGCCCAGATGCTGAGCTGGAAAAGACCGACCAATCCAACACCCAACACCTTACCGAGCATGAGCTCGAACGGCCGGAGGCTCGAGGCCAGCACCTCCACGATCCGGTTGGTCTTTTCCTCCACCACCGACGTCATGACCTGGGAGCCATAGATCATCAGCGTCAGATAGAGGATGAACACCATGCCGTAGGCGAGACCGAAGGTCGCCGCGCCGCTCTGGCCGGTGAGCTTTCCGTCCGCGACCTTCTGGGTGACCAGATCGACGTTACCGATGGCCTTGAGGACCACCCCCGGATCGACGCCAAGCCGCTCCAGCCGCTCGCGCTGCACGACCGGCTGGAGGATCTCCTCCATGCGCCGCATTTCCGCCAGACTTCCGACGTTGGTCCCGTAATACTGAATGCGGCCGGTGCTGAGGGTCTCATCGGTGAGCACCAGGACACCGTCGAACCCGGTGCTCGGCTCATTCCGTTTGGACAACCCGGTGATCCGGAGCGCGGAGTCACGCACGGCCTCGACCCGACCCACGGCAGGCAGTCGTTCCACGGTATAGGGGATCGGTACGGTCGAGTCTCGTCTCGGTGCTCGGGCCAGGGCGTCGGCCGCGCGCTCGCCGAACGAGCCGTCGAGCCCCACGATGACGGCCACGTGCTTGGTGCCGCTGGCTCGGCGCAGCAGCAGCGCGGGCAGCACCGTGAACATGGTCATGAGGAGCGGAAACAGAATGGTGGAGATAATGAAGGCCCGGGTGCGCACCCGCTCGATGAATTCGCGGCGGATGACGGCGAGGATCTTACGCATGGACTACCT
Source organism: uncultured Gemmatimonas sp. (assembly GCA_964398345.1). Classification (GTDB taxonomy): domain Bacteria; phylum Gemmatimonadota; class Gemmatimonadetes; order Gemmatimonadales; family GWC2-71-9; genus JABFSM01. The sequence goes on from CAYNNS010000087.1 coordinate 10,458, forward strand.
CGTGCGCCGGCGCGACCGCCGCCTCGGCACCGACTTTCGCAATGAAGATGGATTGCAGTGAGGCTTCGACCACCTCAAAGCGTGCCAGTCCGACGTCGTGGTCGATCAGCGAGCGCAGCAGCCGCTCGGGATCGGCGCCGTCGCTGAGCTGCACTTCGGCGCTGGCGCCGTAGTCGTCCACCCTTTCGACCAACGTGCGATCACCCAGGACCCGGGCCGCGCGGTCGCCATTGCGAGTGAATGTCAGCGCGATGTGGCGGCCGCCGAACTCTCGCTTGACCCCCGCGAGCGAGCCGTCAACGACCTTCTGTCCTCGCGCAATGATGACCACGTGATCGCACATCCGCTCCGCCTGTTCCATGATGTGCGTGGAGAAGAGGAAAGTCCTGCCGTTCCGGGCCAGATCCACCACCACGTCTTTCATGACCTGGCTGTTGACCGGATCGAGCCCGCTGAACGGCTCATCGAACAGGAGCAGATCGGGATCGTCCAGTAGAGCTCCGATGAACTGGACCTTCTGCTTCAT
>CAYNNS010000088.1:0-491 GCA_964398345.1 uncultured Gemmatimonas sp.
CTGGGCGCCTTCGCGCAGCAGGCGGGCGGCGTCGGTGCGGGCCACGACGCGCGCCGCGACCCCACCGAGAACGGCGGCGATCGCGAGCGCGAGGAGCAGCGCGAAACCGGCCACACGGAGGTCGAGGCGGTACTCCATGCCGCTGGGGCGGATCGACTGGAGCGCTTCGAGCGACTGGAGGGTGTGCAGGAACCACCTGGCGAAGCCCAGGCCCAGCGCCGCGGAGAGCAGCACGAGCAGGAGGTTCTGGAGCAGTAACCCGCGCGCGAGCCGGCCGGCGCGGGCGCCGAGCGCGGCGCGCACCGCGAACTCGCGGAGCTGGTGCAGCGTGCGTACCAACGAGAGGTTCGCGACGTTGGCGCCGGCGATGAGCAGCCCCCACGCCACCATCGCCGCGGAACTCAGCACCTGCGGCTGGGGCGACGCCGACGAACGGGGAGCGGGCGGGGCCGGACGATGTAGGTCCAGCCGTTCTCCAGTTCCGCCCGGAT
>CAYNNS010000088.1:501-8502 GCA_964398345.1 uncultured Gemmatimonas sp.
GGGCGGGAACCCGGGGGGGGGGCCGGGCGGGGGGGGGGCGGGGGGGGGGGGGAACGGCGAACTGCGGGGGCGGGGGAGGCGTGGGTACCAGCGGGAGGTTCGCGACGTTGGCGCAGGGGATGAGCAGCACGCACGCCACGATCGCGGCGAAGATCAGATCGTGCGACTGGGTCGACGCCGCGTAGCGGGAGCGGAGCGGCTCGGCGAGCAACCGGGTGCGGTGCTTGCCGCCCGGCTCCAGCGTCGCCAATTCCGCCTGGAGCTGCGGGAGCGTGTGGCCCGGCGCGAGGCGCCCGATCACGTTGACGGAACGGATCGAGGGACGGGTGCTCGGGTCGAGGGTCGGCACCACCGGAAGCCAGAACTGGATGCGCAGCTCGAAGTCGAAGCCGGGCGCCATCACACCGATCACCGTGTAGTGGCTGTCGCTCAGCTTGATGACCTTGCCGACGATGTCGGGGTCCTGCCCGAACTGACTCACCCAGAGGTCGTGGCTGAGTACCGTCACCAGCGGCACGCCGAGCTGATCGTCGCTCTCGCTGAAAGCGCGGCCCTTGCTGGCGCGGGCGTCGAGCAGGCCGAACAGGTTGGGCGACACGATGCCGCCCAGCACGAGCAGCGGCTCGCCCCGGGTGCCGAGGGTCTTGCCGCCCGCGGTGTAGGCGGCCACCGCGTCGAGGGTGCGCGGCGGGTGGAGCTTGAGCAGGTTGGCCCAGGTCTCGTAGGAGACGTCACAGCTGGCGCGGCAGCTCGCCTGACCCTGGACCGGAACTTCGCTGATGACGACGAGCCGCTCGCCGTGGGGAAAGGGCAGCGCGCGGAGCCGCACCGCGTCGACCACGCCGAACGCGGCGGCGCTCGCGCCGATGCCGAGCGCGAGCGAGAGGACCACCGCAAGGACGAAGCCGGGGGTGCGAAGCAGCGATCGGATGGCGGCGCGCAGCTCGAGGCCCATGGCCTCAAGATACGCGTTCCGCGGTCAGCTGTCCCGCGCGGCGTCCGGCAGGAAGATGTCGACCGAGGTGCCGTGACCGGGCTGGCTGGTCACTTCGAGCCAGCCGCCGGCCCGGCGTACGATCTCCTGCACAATGCAGAGGCCGAGGCCGCTGCCCTGACCTTCGGGCTTGGTGGTGAAGAAGGTCTCGAAGAGATGGGCCCGGGTGGTATCGTCCATGCCGACCCCGGTGTCCTGGACGCGCAGCCGCACCACGCGCGCGGGCATGCGGCGCGAGGTGAGCAGCACCTGGCCCCCGTTCGGCATGGCGTCGCGGGCGTTGAGCACGAGATTGAGCAGCACCTGCTCGAGCTCGTGCCGGTCGGCGCGGACGAAGCAGCCGGCGTCGAGGCGCGTCTGCAGCTCGACGCGCGCGGGGAGCAACCGGCTCACCAGTGCAGCCGTGTCCCTGATGGCGGCGTTGAGATCGAGCCGCTCAATCTCGGACGCCTGACCGCGCATGAAGCCGAGCAGCCGCTGGGTGAGCGCGGTGCCGCGCTGCACGGCGCTCCGGATCCACTCGACCTCGAGGCGCGCGGGCTCGGGCAAATCCGCCGTGAGGGCTTCGGCCGAGGCGGAGATCGCCATCAGGACGCTGTTCATGTCGTGGGTGATGCCGCCCGCGAGGCGGCCGAGCAGCTCGAGCTTCTGCCACTGGCGGAGCTGCTCCTCCAGACGGCGCTCGCGGGAGCGGTCGATGACGCTGCCGCGCACCAGGCGACGGCCGCTGGCGGGCAAGCGCACCAGGCGGACTTCGCAGGGGAGCTCGGCGCCCCTGGCGGTCTGGTGGGTCCACTCGAAACTGGGGCTACCGCCGGCCAGCGCTTCCTCGATGCGCTGGCGGGCCAGCACCGACGAGTCGACACCGCCGGGCTGGGTTCTGGGGCTCAGCGCGATGGGATTGGAGGTGAGCAGCGCGTCGACGGGCATGTCGAAGAGCCGCGCGGCTTGGCGGTTGGCCTCGACGAAGCGGCCCTCGTCGGCATCGAGCACGACGATGGCTTCGGGGGCGTAATCGAGGAGGGTACGGTAGCGGGCTTCACATTCCAGCAGGGCCTGCGCATTACAGTCCGACGTCACCATCATCTCGGGCGAGCCTCAGGGGGTCCCGCTTGACGCTGCGGGGGGGCCCGCCGTATGCTTCGTCAAGCATAGAACAACATTCTGCAATCTTTAGAATAGTGTTCTATGCTTGATTTGTCAACGGGTGGCTGTGGCGAGTGGCGAGTGGAGGGTTATGTACCGTCAGACAGCCCGCAGCGCCAAAGTACGGGAGGCGAGCCGGGCCAAGCTGCTGGCCGCGGCACGCCGGCTCCTGTCCCGGCACGGCTACGCCAAGACGACGATGCGGGACATCGCGCGCTCCGCCCGGAGCTCGATCGGCAACCTCTACTTCTACTTCGACAACAAGGACGCGCTGATCCGGATGCTGTTCGCCGAGTCGCGGCGGCCGGTCTGGGAATGGGCGGACCGGGCTGCCGCCGCGGCCCCACAGGGGGCCACGCGCATGGCGATCATCACCTATGCGAACATCATGCGGTTGCTCACGACCGATCGCGACCTGATGCGGCTGATTTCACAGGAGGACACACCGCGGACGCTGGGGCGCTGGGCAATGCAGATCCACCTGGACCGGCTGCGCGGCATGATCGAGGAGAACTACCCCGACTACCCCGTCAAGAACTTCGAGTTTCCGGTGGCGATGTGGAGCGGGGGAATCCGCCGGATCCTGGAGCGGGTGGTGCTGGACGAGATCGACGCGCCACCGGAAGTGGTCGCGGAGTATACGATCCGCTGGAATCTGCGAGGGCTGGGGGTGGGAGAGGAGGAGATCGCTTCGGCGGTGGGGTTTGCGCGGAAGGTGTATGAGAAAGGGAGGAGGGAGGAGGGTGGCGGGAGGCGGTGACCTATATATGGGTATATAGGTGACCGGTGACCGGTAGCAGGTAACAGGTAGGAGGGTTACCATAGCGCATCACCGTCGGAGCACGGTATGCGTTATTGGGTTTTCGGGTTCCTCGTTGCCGCGCTCGGTTGCCAGCAACGCGGCAAGGGGCTCTGGCAGGTCTACGATCAGTCACTGCGAACCGCGAAGTACATCGACCTCACTCACACCATCACGCCCGCCATTCCGGTATGGCACGGGTTCGGGCCGGCGACGTTCGGGCCGACGCTGAATCCCGCTACGGCCAAGCCGTACACCTACGAACAGGACGGCTTCGCGGCGACGGCCTACCACCTGACCACCGATCAATACGGCACCCAGCTCGATCCGCCGGCGCACTGGGCGCCGGAGTTTCCGGCGATCGATGAGCTGCCGCCGACGTTCGCGGTGCGGCCGCTGGTGGTGATCTCGATCGCGGACTCGGTGCAGCGGCACGCGGGGTATCACCTCAAGATCCCCGACATTCAGGCGTGGGAAAAGCGCAACGGCGAGATTCCGGCGGGGAGCGTGGTGATGGTGCGCTCCGACTGGTCGAAAGACTGGCCTAACCCGGAGCTCGCGACCCGGACGCCCTTTCCCGGCGTGGCGCTCGAAGCGCTGCAGTTCCTGCACCTCAACCGCCACATCCTCTTCCATGGCCACGAGCCGCTCGACACCGACACCACGGCGGCGCTCGAGGGCGAGTCGTGGCTGATGCACCACGGCTATACCCAGGCTGAGGGTGTGGCGCACCTCGACCAGGTGCCGGAAACGGGCTGCCTGGTGACGATCGGGTATCCCAAGCTAGGCGGCGGCGTCGGCGGCTACGCTCGCTACGTGGCGATCTGTCCTCCGGAATGGGGGCAGGGGGTGCGGATCGGGGAAGTACCGGAAGCTCCGTTGCAGCGAAGCAACACCCCGCTTCATTGGGACAGCACCGCAGGGATGCGGGTAAGACGGTAAAGGCGCATGGGGGGACTCTGTGAGCTTGCAGAGAGAAAAATCCGGAGACATACTACGGGCAGGTATCTTGCAGGAGACGAGGGCGATGCCGCCGAACCTGAAGAAACGCTTTGTGGCGCCGGTGCTCCGCGCTGAGATGACGCTGTCTCAGTTGACGCTGATTCGGGCCTGCTCGCCGGGGGCCTGCGACGCGGTCAACCCGATCCACTAGCGCCCAATCAGGAGAGAGGAACCGATGACGGTCGAGGTGAAGAAGCGGTTCGTGGCGCCGGTGCTCCGTGCCGAGATGACGCTGTCGCAGCTGACGCTCACGGCGCCGTGCTCTCCAGGATCCTGCGACCAGGTCACGCACGCATAGGACCATCCTTGGTGGCATCTGACAGAGAGCGCCCGGAAAACCGGGCGCTTCGTTTTTGGCTCATTGCGGCGCTCGCGATCGGGGCGTGCCGGGCGGCGCCGGAGCCGGTAACGATTCGCGCGGGGACGTTGTTCGACGGGCGGGGCGGGATCGCCCGCGACGTGGTGATCACTGTCGTCGGCGACACGATCCAATCGCTGGGACCCTATCAGGGCGGCAAGGTCACCCACGACCTCTCGCGCTACACCGTGCTGCCGGGGTTGATCGACGCGCACGTCCACATCAGCAGCACCATCAACTCCCACGGGAAGGTCCACACCTCCGGCGATGGCGACACGCCGGCCCAAGGCGACTCGGCTCGGGCCGCGAATGCGCTCGCCACGCTGCGCGCCGGCTTCACCACCGTGGCGAGCATGGGCAGTGGACTGGACAAGGGGCTGCGCGAGCGGATTAACCGCGGAGCCATCCCCGGACCGCGCATCCTCACCTCGCTGGGTCCCTTCGGGGATCGGTCGCTGACCCCCGACGTCCTGCGGCGGCAAGTCCGCGAGCTCCGCAGCCAGGGCGCGGACTTCATCAAGGTCTTCGGCTCTGGCAGCCACGATGGCGTCGAGATCCCAACCTATAACGCCGAGCAACTCGCGGCGCTCTGCGGAGAGGCTCAGCAGCAGAAGCTGCGCGCGGTGGTGCACTCGCAGACGGACTCGAGCATCGGGCTCGCCGCTGGCGCCGGATGCGATGAGATCGAGCATGGGACGCTGGCCACCGCGGCGAGCTTCAAGCTGCTGGCGAGCCGGCGAATCAGCTTCGACCCCCAATGCGGCCTGGTGATGCGGAACTACCTGGAGCATCGTTCCCGGTTCGAGGGCGCCGGATTCGACTCGAGCGACTTCGTGCTGATGCAACAACGGCTCGCGCTCATGCCCGGGGTGATCAGAACCGCCGCGGCGATACCCGAGCTGCACCTCCTGTTCGGCAGCGACGCGATTGCCGGAGCGCACGGCCGCAACGCCGAGGACCTGGTCTGCTGGGTCAAGGAAGCGGGGCAAGCTCCGCTGACGGTGCTGCGGATGGCCACGTCGGGCAACGCCGCGCTGCTGGGTCTGGGACAGCAGATCGGGAGTATCGCGCCGGGCTACCAGGCCGATCTGATCGCGGTCGACGGCGACCCGCTCGAGGAAATAGAGGCCGTGTTACGGGTGCGGTTCGTGATGAAGGGAGGCAAGGTGGCCGTTGGCGATCACCGCCCGGATCCGGCGGGTGTTGCGAATGTCGGCCAGCGGGTCCGCGTCCAGTAGCACCAGGTCGGCGAGCTTCCCGGAGGCGATGCTGCCGAGCGAATCCTGCAGCCCAAGGAAACGGGCCGCGTCCACGGTGGCTGCCCGCAGAGCCTGCGCGGGAGCGAGTCCGCCCTGCACCAGCAGGAACAACTCCTCGTGGAGTCCGAACCCCGGCGGGCTGTTCCGGAGCGGGGCATCGGTACCGGTGAGAATCCCGACGCCGGCGCGCTGCAGCTCCGTTATCTGATTCAGGCGTTTCCGCAGTATCGCGCGGCCCACCGAATCGGCGCCGGCAGGAATGCTGTCCGGCATCGGGAAGATCCTGGCGACATAGCTCCGCAGCACCGCAGGCAGATAATGCTGGAGTGAATCGCCGGGGACGCCGCGGTTGGGCCAGCCGGCGACCTCGACCTGGGCGGCGAAGGTGGGCGTCACCCAGGTGTGGTTCTTTGCGAGCAGGGCGTAGAGCGGTGCGAGGTTGCGCGAGGAGCAGCGGCCGAGGGCGCCCTGCACGGCATAGCGGGGCTCGAGCGCCAGCGATTCGGCGGGGGTGCAGGGGACGGGGACGGCGAGCAGGTGCTCGATGCTGGCGAGTCCGGAGTCGGAGGCGCCGGCGGCGCCCACGACGCGGGGCACATGGCCGGCCACGGGCAATCCGTGGGCCCGGGCGGCACGCTCGGCGGCGAAGTAGGACTCACGGGTTAGGCCGGTGTGGAGCTTGACGAAGTCGACGCCGAGCCGTGCGAGCGAATCGACGGCCGCGACCGCCTCGGCCGGGGTGCGCACCAACAGGTGCGGGATGGGCTGGTCGTTGCCATCGAGGTATGGCCCCGATACGACGAGGCGCGGACCGACGAGCGTGCCGCTCGCAATCGCGCGGCGCCAGCGACGCAGGGTATCCCAGTCGCCTCCCATGTCGCGCACGCCGGTCACCCCGTTGGCGACGTAGAGCGCCAGCACGCCGCGCCCCCCGGGCACGTCCGTGTGCACGTGCATGTCCCAGAGGCCGGGGATGAGGAACTTGCCGCGGCCGTCGAGCACTCGGCTGTGAGGGGGAAGGCCAGTCGTGGCTGCGGGCGCGACGGACGCGATGCGATTAGCGCGGACCAGGACGGTCTGATCGCGCAGGGTGACCGCGTCACCGGGATTCAGCACGGTGACATGGGTAATGGCGATGGTCTGCAGCAGAACGCCGAGCATGAGCTCAGCGCTTGAGCTTCATCCCGGTCAGCTGGGCGATCGCCGCCAGGGTCGTCTGCGCCGCGTTGAGCCCCAGCCTGAAGTCCGGATCCTTGTAGGTGCTGAACACGTCGGTGGGCTGGTGCCATTGCGGATCCCAGCCGCTGCCGATATCGCGGAGCCGCTCGTTTTCCCTCAGCGAAATCGCCGCGACCAGGTCCTGGAAGGGGCCGGAGTCGGTGTTGCTCATGCGATCGCCCACATTCGCGGGATAGTCGGTTGCGTAACGATCGTTGGCGAGGCGGAAGAACCACGCGAGCTTCTCCGCGTCACCCGCCATCTTGGCGAGGCGGGAGAACTCGATGTTCACGTCGGCTTCGCGGCGCTGGTCGGGGCTGACCTTGCCGTCGGGGCCGGGCGCGCCGTGGTCGAACATCATCATGTCGTGCTGGATCATGCCCAGCCATTTGGGCTCGGGATATTTCCCGGAGCCGGCAGGATTCTCCTTGCCCTGGAGATCCTTGCGCTGATCGACGTAGGCGCGGGCGCCGTTCAAGCCGGTCTCCTCGTTGTTCCAGAGTGCGAAACGAATCGAGCGCTCGGTGACGACGTCCGGGCTGTTGAAGACGCGGGCGAGCTCCATCACCAGTGCCGTGCCGGAGCCGTCGTCATTGGCGGCGGCGCCGTAACCGTGGCCGTCCATGTGCCCGCCGACGATGTACATCTCCTCCGGATGCGTCGCGCCGATCTTGGTACAGTAGACCTCCTCGCGCGGGCCGGGCTCGTCGCGCTGGGCGTTGATGCGGCGCAGCGCGGTGTCGGGCTGCAGGTCGGGGTTGGTGTTGACGCCGGTCCGGGCCCGGAAGCCCTTCGGCGGGATGTCGATGCGCGGGGTCGACGCCGGCCGTGCCCGCACCGGCGTGGTGTCACCCGGAAGACGGAGCTGACGGCCGGTGTACTCGTAGTGAATCCGCTCGGTGTTGCTGCAGCCGTAGCTCTTGAGCTGCGCCTCGATCCAGTCCACCGCAGCGCGGTTGCGATCGGTGCCCTGCCGGCGGTCGCCGAACCTGGTGAGCCCGAGGATGGTGTTCTTGTAGTGCTCGAGATCGAGGCGGCCGACCAAAGTCGCGATGCCCGAGTCGAGCGGTAGCCGCTGGACCCCGGGGTCCGCGGTCTCGGGGGCGGCGGGGGCTGGCACGGGAGCTATTGGAACAGCAGGTGGCTGCGTCGTCGGGGCGGGAGTGCACGCGGCAAGCGCGATCAGACACAAGAGGGTGAGCTGGGGCACGGGTGGGCTCTGGTG
>CAYNNS010000088.1:8512-10978 GCA_964398345.1 uncultured Gemmatimonas sp.
GGGGCGGCGGCCGCCGTGGTGGGGACGGGGGTGGGGTTCTTGGTAATGTCGGGGTTGTGGGCGGCCGAGCAGGGCCGGGATGCCCGAGTCTGGCGGTAGCCGCTGGACCCCGGGGTCCGCGCTCTCGGGCGCGGCGGGGGGGGGGGCGGGGGCGGGAGCCGTTGGAACGGCGGGTGGCTGCGTCGTCGGGGCAGGGGTGCACGCAGCAAACGCGAGCACAACACACAGCGAAGTGAGCTGGCGCACGGTTCGACTCCGGAATGACTGGTTGGGTCCACGAATAATACGGCCGAGCGAGGAATGCGTTAGCCAGCCTCGCCGAGGCGGCCGGTGAAGTAATCCCGGCCGCGTTGCATCAGGGTGGCGAAGGCGGTCTCGTCGCCCTGCTTGACGGCATCCAGGATTTCGGTGGCGGCTGCTTCGAGCGCGCGGAGCGGCTCCAAGCCGTACTGATTCAGATGCTGAATCTCGAAATACAAGCGCGGATTCTCCGAGGAGACCTGGCGCGCCACGGCGAGCTGGGCGTCGAAGGTCGTGCTCGACATGTTCGCCAGGGCGGGCGCGGCCTCACCGCTCCCGGCGAGCACGGCGGAGAAAACCAGGTTGAGCGCGTGCGACAGTCCCAGCACGTAGGCGATGTGGCGGTCGTGCTCCTGGGCGGTCATGGCGACCTGGAGCACCATGGTCGGAGCGAAGAGCTCGCGTGCGGCGGCGACGGCCTCGGGGACGCCGCAGTCGATGAAGATGACGTGGCGTCCCGAGAGCAGCTCGGTGTTGGGGCCGAACATCGGATGGATCGAGGTGACCTTCACACCGGCGTTACGCAGGGCATCGAGGGCGGGGATCAGAGGACCCTTGAGCGAGCCGACGTCGAAGACCAGTCCTCGGGGTTTTCGCGCGGCGAGGCCGTGGAGGATGTCCGCCGAGGTCTGCAGCGTGGCCGCGACGACGATGAGATCGTGATCGAGCGCCGAGTCGGCCCAGTTGTCGATGCGGGAAACTTCCGGGGGACCCGCGGCGGGGTCGGCGATCTCGACGCCAAAGCCCTGCGAGCTCAAGAATCGCAAGAGCCAGCCGCCCATTCTGCCGCTGCCGCCGATGACGAGGGCCTTGCGCCCGGCGCCGCCGGCGGAAGCGGCGAGGCGGTCCTGCTCCTGGCGGGTCAGGGACGACGCGATCAGCAGCCGCAGCAGCTCGGCGGCGATGTCTCCGGAGAGGCCGAGGGATGCGGCGGTTTTGCGGGCCCGGTCGAGGACTTCCTTTTCCTGGGTGAAGTCACGCGTCGGTTTTCCGAGCTGGGCTTTGAGTTCGCCGATCCGGCTGGCCGCGGCCTGGCGCCGGGCGACCAGCGCCAGGAGGTCGCGGTCGATGGCGCCGAGAGCGTCGCGGAGGGACTGAAGTTGATCGGTCATTGAGGATGATAGCTGGAGCCCGGCCTCGGGAGACAGGCTCTCTCCGGAAACTGCAGTTCGCTCCGCCTCTCCGCTGGTCTTTGCTACTCCCTCATACTCGCTTCACTGACGTTTCCTGTGAGAGCCTGTCTCCCTGCGGCCGGGCTCCACGTTTATCCCTCCACGAATGCCAGCACGCGGAGCGGGCTGCCGCTGCCGCTGACCAGCTTGAGGGGAGCAGCGATCAGCAGCGCTCCGGTGGGCGGGAGCTGGTCGAGGTTGCAGAGGCTGGCGAGGCCGAACTTCCCTGCGCCGTGCATGATGCCGTGGTTGGGAAAGGGCGGATCGAAGGTCCCGGCCTGTCCCGCGTCGGTACCGATGGTCTCCACGCCCACGCCTAACACGTCGCGGTCCTTTGCCAGGAGCTGCGACGTGGTCTGATGGAAGCCGGGGCTGTGGGGGCCGTCGGCGGCGACGTTGAGAAAGGCCTTGGCGTCGGTCCGCTTGCTCCACCCCGTCTTGAGCAGCACCCAGGCGCCCGGCGGAATCCTCCCGTTCCGCTTTTCCCACGCAGCGACTCCCTCCGGCATGAGCAGGAAGTCAGGGTTCTTCGCGACTTCCGCGGTCACGTCGATCACGCACGCGGGTCCCACGAGACGCCGGGGTGGAATGGTGTCGCAGGCGTTGTCGGGAAGATCCTTGCCGGTGATCCAGTGGATCGGCGCGTCGAAGTGGGTTCCCGTGTGCTCGCCCATGCGGATGGTGTTCCAGTACCAGCCCGGCCCCGTGTCGTCGTAGCGCGAGATGACCTCCAGGGTCACCCCGGGTGAAGACGCGAAGATCGGGGGCAGGCCGATGACGGGAGTGTCGGGACCGAGCGGCTGGGTCAAGTCGACGACGCGGATACGGCCGGCGGCGAGTCCGGCGAGCAGGTCGGCTAACACGGGCATGGTTATTCCTCGGCGAGGCTCTTCAGGTGCCGGGCGAACTGATAACGATTCTCGAGCAGGGCGAGATCGGTGACATAACCCGCTGGTCCCGTCGCCTCGACCTTGGCGACCAGGGTGGTGAGCTC
>CAYNNS010000089.1:0-10927 GCA_964398345.1 uncultured Gemmatimonas sp.
CCCCGGATCCCCGATCCCTGAGCCCTGCATGACCACCTACGCCCGCAAGCTCCGACTCTTCACCGGAACTATGGCGGTGATCGGCGGCATCATCGGATCGGGCATCTTCCTCAATCCCGCCATCGTGGCCGCACGCGTCGGGAGCGTTCCCCTGACCCTCGCCGCGTGGATCGGGGGAGGCGTGGTTGCCGTGCTGGGCGCATTCATCTATGGCGAGCTCGCAGCGCGGATTCCCCGAGTGGGGGGCGGCTATGCCTATCTGCGCGAAGGTTTCGGTCCCTTTCCAGCGTTTCTCTACGCCTGGGGACTCCTGCTGATTATCGCCACGGGCGCCATCGCCGCGGTGGCGTTCACCTTCGCCAGCTACGCCGGCGTGGTTTTCGGATTCTCGGGGAAGGTCGTCCCGTGGATCGCCGGCGGCGCCATCGTCGTGCTCACCGCGCTCAACTATATCGGCGTCAAGCCCGCGGCCTGGACGCAGAACGTCCTGACCGTGCTGAAGCTCGCGGCACTCGCCCTGCTGATCGTGGCGGGCCTGTTGCTGCATCCCGCATCGCCCACCACCACCCCCGCCGCCTCCCCGATACCGCAGGGGTTTGGTGGCATCGCGGTGGCGCTCGCGACGGCGTTTGTCCCGGTGCTCTTCTCCTACGGCGGCTGGCAACAGACCAATTTCATCGCCGAAGAGCTGGTCGACGCCGAGCGGAACCTGCCGCGGGCTCTCATGCTCGGCGTGGCGGTGGTCGTGCTCGTCTATCTCCTCGCCAATGTCGCCTATCTCCGCGTCCTCGGCGTCGCGGGATTGGCCCACAGCAGCGCTCCCGCCGCCGACACCATGTCCGCGCTGCTCGGCCCCGCGGGGCGCAAGCTCATCAGCGTGGGAATCCTGGTCTCCACGCTGGGGTTTCTCGATCTGGTGATCATGGTGTCGCCGCGCGTGTATCAGGCCATGGCGGCGGACGGGCTGTTCTTCGCGGTGTTCGCGCGACTGCACCCGCGGTTCCGTACACCCGTTGCCGCGATCCTGGCGCAGGGAGCCTGGGTGTGTCTGCTGCTGGCCACACGGACCTATGGCCAGCTGCTCGACTACGTCACCTTTGCGGACTGGATCTTCTTTGGCTCGACCGCGGCGACGCTGTTCGTCCACCGCAGCCGGGAGCGTAGCGGCGGGCCCGGCTCAGGTTTCCGGGTCCCGGGATATCCCTGGACGGTGCTGCTGTTCATCCTGGCTTCGCTCTACGTCGTGGCGGGCTCGATCCGTTCCAACCCCGGAAACGCCGTCCGGGGCGCGCTGCTGCTCGGTGCCGGCATCCCTGTCTACCTCGTCTGGCGGAGCCGGCGCCGGGCCGTTTAGAGGTGGACCGGGCCCGAGCAACCGCTGCTGGAAGAGCACCCGCCGGATCGCGCTCAAATCGCGCTGAATCAGCGCCCGGATGTACGCGTTCGTGGACATGGGCGGCAAGCTAGGCCCGCGACGTCACGGCGCGATGTGGTCTGGATCACGTTCCCGCAACACTGCGTGAATCCCGGACCAGGCCCGAAATCGCGTTACGCCGTGGCCGGGCTTTCGGCGTGCAGCGAGTCCCACCACTGGCGCCACCCCATGATCGCGAGCACCAGAAACACGGCGTACTGGGCCATGGTGGGATAGGAGTGTTGCAGCAGGAAGAACGGCACCGCAATACAGTTGATCGCCACCCATACCGGCCAGCATTCGAAGTACTTGCGCGCCATCATCCACTGCGCGATAAGGCTCACCGCGAAGAAAAACGCGTCGATCAGGGGCGAGGCATCCTGGGTGTAGTGCAGCAGCAGGTACCAGATCGCCGCCGTTGCGGCCGCCGCGACCAGCGTGAGGCTCAGCGCGAGCCGGGGCGGGATCCGGGAGACCCGGAGCTCCGTCTTGGCCGCGCCCCCGAAGAGCCACTCGTACCAGCCGTAGACCGCGATCGCCGCGAAGCACACCTGCAGCGCCATCAGCGCGAAGAGCCGCTGCTGCAGGAACAGCACGAAGTACATCGCGTTGTTGAGCAGCGACGTGGGCCAGGCGAGCACGTTCTGCCGCGTGCTCAGGAACACGCTGACGATGCCGAGCGCCGCCGCGACGATCTCGAAGCCGTTCACGACTGCTGCTGGCGCCGGGTTTCCGGGGGACGGTACTCCGCCATCGCCAGGATCAGCACGCCGGGATCGCGCTGCACGATCAGCCGGCCGCGCTGCGTTTCGCGGACGAAGCGCTCCAGCACGCCATCGCCCGAGTGCTTGAGCAGCTCGTTGAAGTAGTCCGCCGTGTTGAGCAGTCCGAGGGCCGGCTCCCGCTCGCCCGCATCCACCAGCCCGGACTGAAGCAGCTCTTCCAGCGATTCCCGGCCGCCGGGCAGGGCAAAGATGCCATCGGTGCGCTCGCAGAGCTGCTCGCTGGCAACCTGCAGCGCCATCCCATGCGCAGCTTGAAAGGCCGCTACCAGCTCGGCGAGCGGTCCGGCTGAGCTGTTGTCGTAGAGGACGGTAATGCCTTCCGAAGCGAGGCACCGGCCTGCCGCGGCGGCGGCGGCGAGAAACTCCGGCCGCGCCTGGGGGTCCGTGCCACCCACGACGGAGACGCGGTGTAACGCCATCGCGGTATTATAAGGCATGCCCACACGTCGCGAATTTCTCGGCGCGTCCTCTACCGCCGTCGCCGTACTGACGGTGCCCGGTACGCGCGAGCTCGCCGCCCAGCAGGGTGAGCAGCTCCCTCCTTCCATCCGTGCCCTCACTTCGATGAAGGGCCAGGCGCGTCCGATCACAGTCGAGGAGCGCCAGGCGCGCCTCGACCGCGCCCGCGAGCTGCTCAGCAGCGAGAAGCTCGATGCGCTGCTGCTGATGGGAGGAACCTCGCTCCGCTACTTCGCCAACATGGACTGGGGCGGGAGCGAACGGATGCTCGCGCTGATCCTGCCCGCGACCGGTCGGACTTTCGTGGTGTGCCCGGCGTTCGAGCGGGACCGCGCCGGAGAGCAGATCGACGCGGGCCCGCTCAAGGGCAACGCCGACGTCCTGACCTGGGAGGAGCACGAGAGCCCTTATCAGCGCGTGGCCGAGGGGCTGCGGGCCCGCAACATCACGACGGGGCGGCTCGGCATTGAAGAGACGGTGCGCTACGTCTTCGCCAACGGCGCCGCCGCGGTGCTCCCGGCGCTGACCCTCGCCAGCGGTACGCCGGTCACCGCCGGCTGCCGCATGATCAAGAGCGCACATGAAATCGAGCTGATGCGCCTCGCCTCAGCCGTTACCTGGAAGGCCTACGAGGCGGCGTATCGGGCGCTCAAGGACGGCATGACCCAGAACGACTTTGCCCGACTGGTCGCTCAGGCCCACGAGCGACTCGGATTCCAGGGCGGCGCCGGCGTACAGGTGGGACCCTCCTCCGCGCTGCCCCACGGATCGGCCAAGCCCCAGGTGATCCGGCAGGGAACCATTCTCCTGATCGATGGGGGTTGTCAGGTCGAGGGCTACTCCAGCGACCTGAGCCGGACGTTCGTCCTCGGCAAGGCAACCGATCGGATGAAACAGGTGTTCGAGATCGAGCAGCGCGCCCAGAAGGTGGCGCTCGCGACGGCGCGACCGGGCGTCGAGTGTCAGGCGGTCGATGCAGCCGCGCGCAAGCTCATCAGCGACGCCGGCTTCGGTCCCGACTATAAGTACTTCACCCACCGTGTGGGCCACGGCATGGGGATGGACGGCCACGAATGGCCCTATCTCGTCCGGGGTAATACCCTGCCCCTGCAGGCCGGAATGGTGTTCAGTGACGAGCCCGGGATCTACCTCCCCGGCGAGTTCGGGGTCCGGCTCGAGGACGACATGCACATCACCGAAGGCGGTGCCGAGCTGTTCACCCGCACCTCGCCGTCACTGGAGGATCCGTTCGGCGCCTGACGGCTCTCGGCGAGGGAGTGCCGGGTTAGGAACAGCCGGTGCCACAGGCTCCTCGGCGTGCGCCGCAGCGTTTCCAGCGCTTCGCGCAGGTCCGCCGGGGCAACCGGCTTCACCAGGTAGCCGCGGAACCCCGCTTCCATCAGGCGGCGCGCGTCGCCGGGATTCCCCACGGCGGGCAACATGATGAGCGCCGGTTTGCCGAACGCCTCGCGCGCCACGATCTGACGCCCCAGCTCGGCGTACTCGTCCGCACCGTAGTCGCTGAAGACGATGATACCCACCGGGTTCCCCGACTCCGTCCGGCGAATCAGCTCGGGCAGGACTGCGCCCGGGCTATCGAGCGCCGCCGCGCGGTAACCCGCTGCTTCCGCGATCGCAGCCCAGATCGTCCGCTGACTCGAATCCCGCTCGACCACCAGCAAGGTTCCCGGCAGGGCTCTCGAGGGTGCGTCGCATACCGGAAGCGGAAGCGCCGCGTCGCTGTTGGCATCTTCCCAACGCCTGAGCGGCAACCGGACCGTGAAACGGGTCCCTCCCTCGCTGTGCAGGGCCACCGACAAGTCACCCCCCATGAGATGCGCCAGCTGGCGGGCGATCGGGAGGGCGAGGCCACCGTCGCGGTTGCTGTACGCGTCGCCCCGGACGAATGGCTCGAAGAGCGTGGCCAGCAGGTCCGCGGGGATGCCCGGACCGCTGTCCTCCACGGTGAAGCGCACGCCGCCCGGCTCGCGCTGTCCTGCGTCCGCTTCGACCTCGAGAACGATGCGTCCGCGATCGAGCCGGCTGATTCCATCGCGCAACAGAGCCGTCAGCACTTGTCGCAGCCGTCCGGGGTCGCCGATCACGCGGCGCGACATGCCGGGTCCGAGGACCGGCTGCAGCGTGATCCCCTTGGTCTGGGCTTCACCGGTGAGACCGGCGATCAGGTCTTCCAGCATGACGCAGAGGTCGAACGGAATGGGCTCGAGCGGCAAGGTTCCGCTCTCGAGCCGGGAAAAATCCGATACGTCGTTCAGGATTCGGCGCAGCACCTGAGCAGCACCCGCCAGGGCATCGACGTAGGCACGCTGTGAGCCCGGCAAACCACTGCCCTGTAGCAGTCGCGTAATACCGAGCAACGCGTCCGCCGGGGTACGCATGGTTCGGCTGACCGTGGCAAGGATCTCCCCGCGGATCAGGTTGGTGGATTCCGCTGTGCTGCGAGCGCGGCGTAACGCATCCAGCTCAACCAGCTGCTCCTGCAGCTCGGTCGCCGTGCGCTCCAGAGCCTGAGCCAGCCAGTCGCGCTGCTCCATCGAATGCGTGAGCTGCCCCTGGAGGCTATCGAATTGCTCGCGCCAAAGTGCCGGTAGCGGCTCGAGGGGTTCGCTGTGTTTCGATTCTGAGGTGGACAGCCGTTCCAGCATCCAACTCTCCGCTCCAGGGAAGCTGTTCCGGCCAGCGGAACTCAAGAGATGATCAAGCTTTAATCTGTGATGCAATTCTTACTCCAGCTTGGACTTAGGCCATTTGAAGCCAGCGGAGTTTCTTGCACCTGAATGCAATTAGTGTCGGAAAACTTGACAGAGCGCCGTTACCGAGCCAGCACGGAAGCCCGGGTCGGTGCTTGAACCGCGCGGGATATGGACTTGCCGTAGCCGCAACCTTAGTCCCGAAATTCGACACCAGGAGACCTGATCGCGTTGGATGGGAAATGCGGAAAAGAAACCGACTTCAGTGGGCAGTTGGTGTTTTCGCAGAGCGCAGAAATATGTGCCTGACGCCAGAGCTTTGACTCAGGTCCATCCCATCCGATCACGCAGGGAAGTCACGTGCGCGATGTGGTGCTTCCCGTGCCAGGCGTACATGCCGAGGATGTAGTCAAGTCGCACTTTGCCCTGCTCGGGATGGACATAAGTCCGCGACCAATCCGATTCCTGCATGGCGCGGAGCAGCACCACCCAGCGCCGGTGCAGCGCTTCCAGCAGCATCAGCGAGACACCGACCTGGGTTCCGGAGGTGTCGGGTAGCTGGGCCCAGAGCGACTCCTCGTACGTCTTGATGGTGGGGCTCGCTTCGGTGAGTGCGAGTTTGAAGCGCACGTAAGCGTTGAGATGGCTGTCCGGAACGTGATGGACGAGCTGCCGGACCGTCCAGCCTCCTTCGCGATAGGGCGTGTCGAACTGGGATTCGTTGAGTCCCTGGACCGCGGCGCGCAGCTGGGCCGGGGCCTCGGCGATTTCGCCGATCCAGATTTCACGCGTTGCCGGCGAGACGGTTTCTTCTTTGACGTAGCGCCCGATGGGATAGCGCGGATCGCTCATGGCTGGCTGACCTGGTGTGCGGCGAGTGCGTCCTGGCGGATCGGCGTGACGCTCAGCCGCACGGACCCGCTCAGCAGACTCACTTTTCCGTCCTGCGGGATTTCGACGTACAGGTCGCGGCCGCTCTTGGTGAGCGCCGGGTAGTTCTTGCCGACGTCGAGCAGCATCGAATGAAGAATCAACTCCGGAACGGGAAAACCGCCGATGGTGATGCCCTGCAGGCGGAAATGGCTGAGGCCGGGGCCGGCAGGCAGCAAAACAATTTCCGCGGCGAGGACGGTGCTCGAATCCACCAGCACCGAGAGCGGACCGATCATCGCCCGGGCCTCGGCGGGAAGGTCCTGAATGCGCCCGGAGAGCATGATGCGCTGAGTGTCGACCGCAATCAGGATCTGGGTGTTCTCCGGGAGCGGATCGACGCCGAGCCGAGCCATCAGATAGGAAGCCCAATCGCCGCCCTCGATGGTGCCTTCGGTAGCCTTGTGATCCAGAAACACCGAGTCCACGACCGCCTGTGCCCGCGCCACGCCGGCCCGCGTGATGCGTCCCGGCACCGCCTGGAGCGCGCCGAGCAGCGCGAGGATCAGCCACGGACGTGTCACGGATTCCTCCGCGCGGTGTCTTCCCGCCAGAGCGCCAGCGCCAGCAGCAACGCGCCGATGGTCACGCCGACGTCGGCGACGTTGAAGGTATAGAAGCGGGTGTCGCCCACACCGAGATCGATGAAATCCACCACCCCCCGGGCGGAGCGCAGCCGGTCGAGCAGATTGCCTAACGCGCCCCCGGCGACCAGCGCGAGCGCCACCGCCCGCAACGCCGCCTCGGATTGCGTGCGCCGGTACATGAAGAAGAGCGCCCCCAGCGCCACGATGGCGATGACCGCGAAGAGGGGCCGGGAACCGCCGCCGAAGGAGAGATTGAGCGCGGCATCGGGATTGTACGACAGGGTGAGCCGGAACAGACTGCCCAGTACGGGATGGGGACCCGGGCTGGTTCCCAGCGCCGACACCACGAGCTCCTTGGTCGAGCAATCGGCGAGCAGCACCGTGGCGAAGACCGGCCAGAACCAGAGGGCTTTGCGCGGCGCGAACATCCCGCAATATCACCCGCTACAGCGTGGGGAGGAATTGCGGGGTGCGGCGCTGCCGGGTCGCCTGCTCGAAGGCGTAGGCAAAGCCGAGCAGCCGCGCTTCGGTCCAGGCCCGGCCGAAAAAGGACAGTCCGATCGGCAGTCCGTGCACCCGGCCGGCGGGGACGGTGACGTGGGGATAGCCCGCCACCGCGGCGGGGGTCGAGCAACCGCCGGTGTAGTGGTCGCCGTTGACGAGATCGCTGAGCCAGGAGGGGCCAGCGGTAATGGCGACGATCGCGTCGAGGCTGTGCTGCGACAGCAGCGCATCGATGCCTAACCCGCGAGCTAGTCGGCCGCAGTCCCCGAGCGCCCGGCGGTACTCCGGCGCCGACAGCGGACCGCGCCGCACCGAGCGCTCGAAGATCTCCTGGCCAAACCAGGGCAGCTCGCGATCGCGCTGGGCCGTGTTGTAGGCGATCAGGTCGGCGAGGCCGCGCATCGGGAAGCCCGGGCCGCGCGTCGCAAGATAGGCGGCGAGCCCCGCCTTGAATTCGTAGTCGAGCACGACAGTCTCGGGCCGATCGAGCTTGCCGAGATTGGGAATCTCCGCGGGATCGACCAGCACCGCGCCCAGCTGCTTGAGCGCGGCGAGTGCCTCGCCGAGCACCGGCTCGACGCTCGGCGGCAGCGCAAAACCCTTGCGGGCGACGCCGAGTCGCGCCCCGCGCAGGGCATCGGGGCGCAGGCCGGTGCTCCAGTTGTCGAGGCGGCGCGTCTGGAGCGAGGCGGTGGCGGGATCGCGCGGATCGAACCCCTGAATGGCCCAGAGAACCGCCGCGGCATCCGTCACGCTGCGGCACATGGGGCCGGCGGTGTCCTGGGTGGCCGAGATCGGGATGATGCCGGCGCGGCTGACCAGACCCACAGTCGGCTTGATTCCCACCAGCGCGCAAATCGAGGCGGGGCAGACCACCGACCCATCGGTCTCCGTGCCGATCGTGATCGCGGCGAGGTTGGCGGCGGCCGCGGCTCCCGATCCCGAGGAGGAGCCACAGGCATTGTGATCCAGCACGTACGGATTCCGGGTCAGGCCGCCCCGGCCGCTCCAGCCACTCGTCGAAGTCGTGGAGCGATAGTTGGCCCACTCGCTGAGATTGGTCTTGCCGAGGAGCACCGCGCCGGCTGCCCGCAGCTTCGCGACGACGGTGGAATCCTGCGGTGCCGGTGTCCCCACCAGCGCGAGCGATCCCGCCGTGGTCTGCATCCGGTCACCCGAGTCGAGATTGTCTTTCACCAGCACCGGAATGCCATGCAACGGCCCGCGCGGACCCTTCGCCTTCCGCTCCGCATCGAGCTCGTCCGCGATTGGCAACGCGTCGGGGTTCACTTCGATGACCGAGTTGAGTCGGGGACCCGCGCGATCGACGGCCTCGATGCGCGCGAGGTATTGCTCGGTGAGGGAGCGTGCGGTCCAGCGCCCCGAACGCATGCCGGCCTGCAGCTGTTCGAGCGTCGCTTCTTCGAGCTCGAAGTCTGTGGGGGTGGGCGTGGGAGTGGGGAGGCTCAAACGCCGGTGGTTCGCCGCAATCCCGGCCACCGCGGAGCTGAGCAGGAATTCACGTCGATCCATCATGTTACCTCGGGGCGACCAGCCGGCGGAGATGATCGAGGTGCGCGGCGGGGAGGTCGAGGGCTTGTCCGACGGCAATGATGCCCTCCAGATAGCCGGGACGCGGCCCTCCGGGCGCCGGGTCGGTCGGTTGGTACAGCATCGCCTGAAAGCGGCGGCCCTCGGCGTCGCGCACTTCGGCAAGCTCCTGGCGATACATCCCGTCGGGAATTCCTTCGAAACGGTCGAGCGCCGCGAGGTCGGCCTCCGTCAGCTCCCACAGCACGCCGGGGAGATCGCGATCCGGCGCAGGCGCGGCGCGCCCAAAGCCTTGTGCGGCGATGGCGAACGTGTGCCCGGGCAGCACGGCAGCCCCAAGGCGCCGTGCCCCGGGGCAACATTCCGCCATGTGCGTGGCATCCATGTTGGCGCCGTACGCGAAATAGCGCATCAGTGCGAGCCACCACTCTCGAGCAGCTGGCGCACCGCGGGCAGCACCGTGACTCGGAGCAGCCCCTGCGGTTTGGCGAGCGCATCGAGCTCCGTGAGATGCGTCGTGATCCAGACGGGCGGCACCGGCCCGCGCGCGAGCTGCCCCAGGTAATCCTGCCCGATAGCGGCGGCGCGGGCGAGCGCCCGGGCCGCGGGCACGGCGTCCCGCACCAGCGGCTCTCGACCTGCCAGGCTGTCGATCGCCGGGACGAGGGCTTGCCACGCCGTGAAGGCGGAATCGAGCGCCGCGCGCCCCCTGGCGTCGCCCGAGGCCAGAGCATCGACCAGCCTGCGACTCTGCCAGTGCGCCGGCGGATCGGGGCGCGCCGCGTCGACGGCGAAGACCAGCGGCGTCTGCTGCACGAGAGGTTGTAGCCTGGCGCGCTCGCCGAAGCTCACGGGCTCCAGCAGCTCGAGCAGGGCGATGAGTGCGCGGGGGTCGTCGCCGTCGGCGAGCCGGCGCGCCATGCGCGCGGTGTGGGATTCGTGCCCCAGACCGAGCAGCTCCAGCCGGCCGCGCATGACGTCGAGACGCCGGTACATGTCCGGCACGTCGCGGACCTCGCGCGGGGACCACAACCGCTCGGCGATGGCCGCGAGTCGTGGCCAGATGCGGGAGTCGATCGATTCCGGCGTGATGTGCTCGCCCCACATGCAGGCTTCGCCGCCCAGCACCAGGCTCGCTTGCTCGGCGGTGAGCGGCGCCATCGCCGGGAGCGGGTCGACCAGATAGTGGTATTCGGCCGGGCGCATGGCATCGAGATACCACCCCGCGGAGAGAATGCCATGAAAGCCGCGCCGCGCGCCTTCTCCGAGAGAGGCCTGGCCCCGCCACGACTGGATAATGGCGGTCTGGGGCAGCGCGGGATGCAGGATTTCGTCCCAACCCACCATGCGCTTGCCGTGCCGCTGCAGGATGCCCGACAGCCGGCGGTTGAAGTAGGCCTGGAGGGCCGGATTGTTTTCCAGCTTGTGCGCGCGCATGAAGGCCCGGATCCGGCGATTGGTGCGCCATTGCGAGCCTTCGACCTCGTCGCCACCGATGTGCCAGTAGGCGTCGGGGAACAGCGTCGCCATCTCGCTGATGAAGCCGTCGATGAACTGATAGGTCTCGGCTCGGGTCGGATCGAACGTCGGCGCGAACACTCCGAAGTGTCGCTCGACGGCGAACGGCCCCGGCCCGCTGGCATAGCCGGGGTAACCCACGAACCACGCCGTCGAGTGACCCGGCATGTCGAATTCGGGAACGATCCGGATGCCGCGATCGCGGGCGTAGGAGACGACGTCGCGGATCTGGTCCCGGGTGTAGAAGAGGCCGTCGGAGCCGAGCTGCTGGAGCTTGGGATAGCGCCGGCTCTCCACGCGAAAACCCTGGTCCTCCGAGAGATGCCAGTGCAGCACGTTGAGCTTTACGGCGGCCATGCCGTCGAGCTGGCGTTTGAGGACCTCGACCGGCCCCCAGGGGCGGCCCCCTTCTAGTTGTAACCCCACCCAAGCAAAACGCGCGCGGTCCCCGATTCAGACGCAACGACA
>CAYNNS010000090.1:0-8824 GCA_964398345.1 uncultured Gemmatimonas sp.
GGACGTCGGCGGGAGTGAACTTCGCCCTGCCGCTGTCGGCGTGCGCCTGGGCCGCGGGCGACAGCGCCGCCGCATTTCCCGCCGCCGGGGCCACGCTGCCCGTGGCGGTGGATTGCGGGGCGCCGCACGCCGAGATGACCCAGCCAAGCAGCGCCGCGCCTCGCTGAATCGATCCTGGCATGCCGCCCAAGCCTTTATGCTCCGGTTGTTGGCCCAAGATAGTAGAGGATACGGGCAGGCTTGGTAAGCCGTTGCCGGCGCGGAGTTGACCGTGCGTCATTCGGCGCCATCTTCTCCGCGATGGCTTCCACTCCCGGTGCTACACATCCCGTGGTTCACGTCGAGTATCCCGACTGGACCGACCACATCGCCGACTGGACCCGGAGCTACGGCTCCGATGCCGAGCGCATGCAGCTCGCGATCGCGCTGGCGCGCCACAACGTCGAGCGCGGCAGCGGGGGACCCTTTGGGGCGGCGATCTTCGAGGCGGGCGCTACGGGGGGCCGGCTGGTGGCGATCGGCGTGAACAGCGTGGTCCGGCTGAACAACTGCACGCTGCACGCCGAAATGATGGCGTTCATGATGGCCCAGCAGCGGGTCGGCTCGTTTACCCTCAGCGCCCCCGGACTGCCGGAGCACGAGCTGTTCACCTCGTGCGAGCCCTGCGCGATGTGCCTGGGCGCGACCTTGTGGAGCGGCGTGCGCCGCGTGGTGTACGGCGCGGCGCGCGAAGACGCGTCGCAGCTCCGGTTCGAGGAAGGCCCGGTGTTTCCGGAGTCGTACGCGTATCTCGAGGCGCGCGGGCTCCGCATCGAGCGCAACGTGCTGCGCAGCGAGGCGCGCGCGGTGCTGGAGCTCTACCGCGCCAAGGGCGGGGCGATCTACAACGGATGACCCTCTCCCTGGATTCCGGCTGGCTGGCCGAAGCGGCGGCCGCGTTGCGGGAGGCCAATCTGGCCTTTGCCGGCAGCCATCCCGGCGAAGGGGCCAGCCGGCAGCCGGTGCACACGGTGTACGGCGGCGCCCAGCTCTTCGCCTCCGATGCCATTGCGAAGCTCGGCGGGTTAGCGTTGCAGAGCCTCGAGCGCTACGCCCCCGACCCTCCCGCCCTCGGCGCCGCGCTCGGGATCGCCGGGCATCCCGCGCTCGCGACGATCCACGCCCGGCTGCGCGAGCGGCTGGTCCGCGAGCCGATCGAGGACTACCGCATCGACTTCGAGGACGGCTACGGCAATCGCCCCGACGCGGAGGAGGATCGCGATGCCGCGGCGGTGGCCGCGGCGGTCCAGCAGGGCCTGCGCGACCGCACGCTGGCGCCGTTCCTCGGGATCCGGATCAAGCCGCTCAACGAGGAGCTGCGCGCCCGAAGCGTGCGGACCCTCGATCTGGTGCTGACCGCGCTGGCCCAGGCGCAGAGTGTGCCGGAGCACTGGATCGTCACGGTGCCCAAGATCACGGTGATCGAACAGGTCAGCTACTACGTGACGCTGCTGGGAGCGCTGGAGCGCAAGCTGGCGCTCCCCCGGGGATCGCTGCGCTTCGAAGTCATGGTGGAAACGCCCCAGCTGGTGCTCGACTCCCGTGGCACATCACTGCTGCCGCGGCTGCTCGACGTGGCAGAAGGCCGCTTGCGCGGCGCGCACTTCGGGACCTACGACTACACCGCGGGCCTCAACATCACCGCCGCATATCAGCGGATGCGACATCCCGCCTGCGACTTCGCCAAGCAGGTAATGCAGGTGGTGCTGGCCGGCACGGGAGTCTGGCTCTCGGACGGGTCGACGACGGTGCTACCGGTGCCGATTCATCGCGAGGTGGCCGGCGCAACACTGAGTGCCGAGCAGCACGTCGCCAACCGGCAGAGCGTTCATAGCGCGTGGAAGCTGCACTTCGACGACGTGCGGCATTCGCTGGCCGGCGGGTTCTATCAAGGCTGGGACCTGCATCCCGCGCAGCTGGTGTCCCGATACGCCGCGCTCTACAGCTTTTTCCTCGAGGGCCTCGACGCCGCGGGGGCGCGGCTCAAGAACTTCGTCGGCAAAGCGGCCCAGGCCACTCTGGTGGGCGACGTGTTCGACGACGCCGCGACCGGGCAGGGACTGCTCAATTTCTTCCTGCGCGGCAGCAATTGTGGCGCCATCGGTGAAGCCGAGGCGCTCGAGAGGACGGGGCTCACCCGGGAAGAGCTCCAGGGCCGTTCGTTCCTCGCCATCATGCGAAAGCGCGCGTGAGCGCCACGGCGGTCGAGCTGGTCGATCTCGTGGCGCGGTGGGTCCACGTGATCGCCGGTATCATGTGGATCGGGAATTCGCTGCTCTTCAACTGGCTGGACCGCAACCTCGTGGCTGCCGGCAGTCATCCCCAGACGCCACGCCCGCTAGGCACCATCTGGCTGCTGCACAGCGGCGGCTTTTACTACGTCGAGAAGACGCTGCTCGATGGCGCGCCGATGCCCGCCCGGCTGCACTGGTTCAAATGGCAGGCCTACAGCACCTGGTGGAGCGGGACCGCCCTGCTCCTGATCGTGTATTACCTGGGCGGGCGCGCGGTGCTCGCCGATGCCAGCGTGCACGCGCTCACGCAGGCGCAGGCCGTGCTCGTCGGCGCCGGCGGCATTCTGCTCGGCCTCGGGCTCTATGAGACGATGCAACGCATCTTCGCGCCGCGCGTTCCGCGTTTCGCGGCGGCGGTGTGGCTTGCGGGGCTGGTAGGGATCGCGATCGGCTTTACGTTGCTGCTCAACGGCCGGGCGGCTTTCCTGCACGCCGGCGCCATGCTGGGCACCATCATGGCGGCCAATGTGGTTTTCACCATCGTGCCGTCCCAGCGTGCTCTGGTCGCGTCGGCTCAGGCGGGCGGTGGTGAGAGTGCCGGGCTCTCGGCGCGGGCCAAGCGGGTCTCCATCCACAACAACTACTTCACGTTTCCGGTGATCGCGCTGATGCTGAGCGGTCATTTTCCTTCGCTGTACGGTCACGCCGACAACTGGGCCCTCCTGCTGGTACTGGTCGCAGGTGGAGCCGCGGTGCGGCACGTGCTGAATGTGCGATTCGCGCTGCGCGTCTGGCGCTATGCGCTGGCCGGTGTCCTGGCGGCTACCGTGGCCGCGCTCTACTTCGGGATGCGCTCCGGGGCGAGCGCAACTCCCATTGCGGGGGGCGATGCGACCGCGCCGGTCAGTTTCGCGGACGTGCGTCACGTCATCGACCGGCGCTGTGGAGCCTGCCACTCCGTGCGCCAGAGCGACGCGAGCTTCGGTCCGGCTCCTGGAGGAGTGACCTTCGACACGCCGGAAGACATCCTGGCTCGCGCGGCGCGGATCCGGGAGCGCGCCGTCGTCACGCGCACCATGCCGCCGGGCAACAAGACGCAGATCACCGATGAGGAGCGGGCCCTGCTGGGACGCTGGTCGGCTCAGCTGCCGCGATAGGTGCTGTATCCGTATGGGGACAACAGCAGGGGGATGTGGTAGTGGTCCCCACCCTCGGCGATGTGAAATTCAACGGCGATCGTCGCATAGAGCGACGAGCGCCCCGCAGCCCTGAAGTAGTCGGCGACGGCGAAGGTCAGCCGGTACGTCCCCGCCTCCAGCGAGCCGAGTCCCGCGAATTCCCGGATCCTGCCGTCCGCGTCGGTCACGCCGTGCCCCAGCACCTGGGTGCCCGAGGCGAGCGTGACGGGAATCCCGGATGCGGGTTTGCCCAGGGCCGTGTCGAGGACGTGGGAGCTGAGCGTACTCATTGGACGAGCTTCTCCAGGCGGAGGCGGGTGATCTTCTGCTGCTCCAGGGCGGCGGTGGCGAGCTCGATACCGGGAGGATTCAGCAGCCGGCTCCGCGCTATGGCGGAGAGCTCGTCGGCGGTCCGCCCGGTCGCGCAGACGATGTAGATGTAGCCGAAGCGCTGCTCGTATTCCCGATTGAGCTCCGCGAGCGCCAGTCGCGTTACGGTGGAAGCGGCGTCCAGGCCGGACTGTTCCTCCGCCGCGAGACCCCGCGCGTCAGCGGCCCCGATGCGGGGGTGCTGCCGGAAAGCCTCGATCCAGTCGGCCGGGGTGAGCTGCTGCCAGACGGTCTCTCCCGTCGAGGTCAGGGTTTGCCGGGAGCCATAGGGACGGCGCGAGAGCATCTCCGTCACCCAGCGCCTGGAGCCGCAACAGGTCGTCAACAATTCCGCGGCCTGGGTTGCCGGCATGCGATCGAGCTCGGCGATGCTGACCGCCACGCGTTACTCCTCGAACTGTCCGAACAGTCGCAGCCGGGCAACGCCACCGTCGGGATAGATGTTGAGCCGCACGTGGGTAGCCGGGGAAGGCTTGCGGGTTTCCCAGCGGTGCCGGGCATGGGCCTCCAGCGGCGTGCGCGGCACGAGGGTACGCCAGCGCACTTTCGCGGCGTTGAAAGTCGGCCCACCGTCGGAATACTCCAGCATGGCATGGCCGGGCGCGTTGCCCTTGTAATGGTCGGTGTCGAGCTCGACCCGATCGATCACACCGCGGCGGGCCAGCCGGATGATGCACCAGTCGTGACCCGGTCCGCGCCGGCGCCGGGTTTCCCAGCCATCGCCCATGTGGGTGGAGCGGCCGGGGTAGAGCAGGTGCTGCGGGTTACCATAGTGCATGTCGCTGGCGGAGGTGACGAGGGCGCCATTCTCCACGCCGGCGAGGTCGACCTCGCGGCCGGGGCGGAAGACGGTTTCATCCGGCACCGGATCGCCGTGGACGCGGAGCCGCGCGACGCCGCCATCGGGAAAGATGTTGAGGCGAAGATGCGTCACCCGGTTGGCCTTGCCGGTGATTTCGAACGGATTGGCACGGTTGCCTTTGAGCGGCGACTTGGGGAGCACCGGGCGAAACGGCAAGTCGGTCGCGACCACGCCGCTGTCGGCTCCGGCGCAGGCATCCAGGCTCGCGAATTCGGGGAAATTCCCGGTGAAGTGCGAAGTGTCGATGACGACGCCGCGCACGACGCCGGGCAGGCCGAGGCGGATGATGGCCCAGTCGTGTCCGGGGCTCCGGCGCCGGCGGGTTTCCCAGCCGTCCATCCACTTGCCGCGCTCGGTGTAGACGCCCTCGCGCCATTCGGGCGCACCGGGCTTGACCAGCCCTTCCTTGGGGGCGAAGAACTCGTCGCTCGCGGCGATGACGGCGCCGCCGAGACGTTGCGCGGCGAGGTCGGGAAGGTCGGTGAACATGGACGGCATCATAGTCTCCCGAAAACGAGGTGACCACCGAAGAAAGTCGCTCGAACCACACCAAAGAGCTCGCGGCCGGCGTACGGCGTCAGCGGGTGGCGCTGCCGGAGCGCGCCCGGATCGACCGTGAAAGCGCGGTCAGGGTCCCAGATCACCAGATCGGCATCGTAACCCGGCGCCAGCCTGCCCTTGCGATGCTCCAGGCCGACGAGGCGGGCCGGGCCCGCGCTCATCCAGTCGGCGAGGCGCGCTGGAGGAATACCTCGGGCGCGGGCTCCCGTCCACACCGCGGCGAGCCCCAGCTCGAGGGAGCTGATCCCGCCCCAGGCGGCCTGGAAGTCGCCGCCGGTCCGCTTGAGCTCGGGGAGACAGGGGGAATGATCGCTGGCCACGAGATCGATTTCGCCCGCGATGAGGGCGTCCCACAAGGCCGAGCGCTCGGCGGCCGAGCGGATCGGCGGGGCGCACTTGTATTCGGTGGCGCCGTCGGGGATGGCCTCGGCCGCGAAGGTCAAGTAGTGCGGGCAGGTCTCGACGCTGAGGGGAAGGCCTCGCTCGCGGGCCGCGCGGATGAGCCGAAGGGAGCTGGCCGATGACAGATGCACGATGTGCACCGGGCTGGGGCACCACTCCAGCAGGCGGATGAGCAGCTCGATGGCAGCGTGCTCCGCGGCGACGGGGCGCGTCGCGAGGTAGTCCTGGTAACTCGGGCCGGCCGACCCGGGCTGCAGCAGACCGGGGTCCTCGGCATGCACCATGAGCACGAGGCCGGTGCGGGCGAGCACGGGAATGGCTTCGCGCAAGTCCGCCTCCGTCACGCTGGGAAACTCGGGCACGCCCGAAGGGGAAAGAAAGCACTTGAAGGCACAGACCCCCGCGTCACGGAGGGGCAGCAGCTCGGCGGTATTCCCGGGAACCACTCCGCCGATACACTGAACTTCGATCACGCTCTGACCGCGCGCGGCGCGGAGTTTGGCCTCGAGTGCCGCCGCGGTGGTCGTCGCGGGAATCGCGTTGAGCGGCATGTCGCAAATGGTGGTCACGCCGCCTGCCGCTGCCGCACGCGTCGCGGTCGCGAAGCCTTCCCATTCGGTGCGGCCCGGCTCGTTGACATGGACGTGGCTGTCCACCAATCCGGGCATGACCAGCGAGTCGCCGGCGTCGTGCAGCTCGGCGCCTGGCGGCACGTCGTCGAACACGCTGAGCCGGGAGATCGTACCGCCGTCGAGGTGCACCGCCGCCGGGCGCACGCCGTACGGAGTGACGACGCGGCGCCCGCGCACCACGAGGCTCATGAGCTCCAGAAGCGGCGCAGCAGATTGACCGCCACGCGGTGGCGGTAGGCGGCCGTGGAACGCAGATCGTCGATCGGGGCGATCTCGGTTGGTAACACGCGCATGGCCGCCTCGAGGTCGCCCCGGGCAAGGGCCGCTTCCGTGTTGCGGGCGCGGATCACGGTCGGGCCCACGCTGCCGAACGCGACGCGGGGAGCGGCGCCTTTGACGCCGGCGATCACGACCTTGGAAATCGCGAGCGCGGCGCGGGTGCCGACCTTGCGGAAGTACTGGCGGCCATCGACCGGGGGTACTTCGATCGCCACGATCAGCTCGTCGGGGCGGCGCACCGTCTCACGGTAGCCGGTATAGAACCCGGTGAGCGGAACCCGGCGCTCCGTGTCGACGCTCCTGAGCACGACGACGGCGTCGGCGGCGGCAAGCACCGGCAACGAGTCACCCGCCGGCGAGGCATTGGCGATGTTGCCGCCCAGTGTGCCGCGATTCTGGATCTGGATGCCACCCACCAGCCGCGAAGCTGCGACGAGCATCGGGAGCCGGGTCCGGACCAGGGGCGACTCGATCAGCGCGGTGAAGGTGGCGAGCGCTCCGATGACCAGGGTGTCTCCGCGCAGCGCGATGTCGCGCAGCTCGTCGAGGGGCCAGATATCGAGGAAGCGACGCGGCTTGAGGATGCCGAAGTTGAGCTCGACGTAGAGGTCAGTCGTTCCGGCGAGCGGCGCTCTCGCATCGGAACGGAGCAGCGCCAGCGCCTGGTCCAGACTCTCCGCTCTCGCGAGGTCGAGCCCGCTGACCGCGGTTTTCATAGCAGGGCCACGCCGCGCCATTTGAGCACGGCACGGTAAATCGCCGGGTATCCGGTGCAGCGGCAGAGGTTTCCGGCGAGGGTCACCCGCACGTCATCCAGGGTCGGCGTCTCGGGAACCGTGAGCGCCGTCAGGATCATCCCCGGCGTGCAGATCCCGCATTGCGCCCCCACCTCGCTCATGAAGAGCTCTTGCAGCGGATGGGTCCCGCCGAGTCCTTCGATGGTGAGGACTTCGCTATCACCGACCTGCGCGACGGGTACGAGGCAGGAACAGACCGGCGCGCCATCCACCAGAACCGTACAGGCGCCACATTCGCCTTCGCCGCAGCCTTCCTTGGTTCCGGTAAGGCCGCAGTCCTCGCGCAGCACATCGAGCAGCCGGGTCATCGGATGCGCAGCGATTTCGGTGGGCGTGCCGTTCAGCGTGAACTTCATCCGGTCTGCTGCGCGGCCAGGAGCTCGGGCGTCGCGGGGACCTCGCGCAGGTCGAATCCGAGCAGGCGGAGGGCATTGACGACAGCGGGCGCGGGGCCATCCATCGGGAGCTCGCCGAGCCCCTTGGCGCCGAACGGGCCCCCGGGGTAGGGGTTACTGAGCATCACCACGTCGATGTCGGGCGTATCGAGTGTGGTCGGGATGGTGTAGTTGGTGAGCTGGGCGTTGGCCATGCCGCCGTGCTTCATGGTCACGCGCTCGAGCAGCGCGTATCCCAGTCCCTGCACCGTGCCGCCCTCGATCTGACCGCGGGCCAGAGCAGGGTGAATCGGGCGGCCGAATTCCTGGACCGCGGTGATCCGGATCGGCTTCACCTCGAAGGTGTCGCGATCGAGCTCGAGCTCGACGACATCGCAGCCCCAGCCGTAGGTCGCGTAGGCGTCACCTTCATAGCTGTCGTCATCCCACTCGATCCAGGCGGGTGGCTCGTAAACCCGTTCGACACTGAGCGCGCCGTGCAGCGCGTAATAGGCGGCGGGAGCGAGGCCGCCGAGTTTTTCCTTGAGCTCGAGGGCGCATTCCTCGAGGATCTTCCCCACCACCATACAGGTCCGCGAGGCGACGGTCGGACCGCTGTCCGCGACGCGCAGCGTGTCGGGCTGAGCGACCTCCACATCCTGGTACGGTATGCCGAGGGCGTCGCTCACGATCTGCGCGTGCATGGTGCGGGTACCCTGGCCGATCTCGGTGCTGCCGACCGCGATGCGCACGCCCGCCGGCGTGAGCTCGAGCCGCGCGCGCGATTTGAGGTAGCGCTCCCCGCTGCCGGTAAAGCCGGCGCCATGATAGAAGAGCGCCAGTCCGATGCCGCGGTCGCTGCCGCGCCAGGCCTGGCGTTTGGCCATGAAGTCGGTGCGGCGGACGGCCTCCTCGAGCACCTGATGCGCGCTGGAATCCTCACGCAGCGTCTGGCCTGTCGCGGTCGTGTCGCCGGGACGCAGCGCATTGCGGCGCCGGAGCTCGACGGGATCGATTCCCAGGGCCTCGGGGAAACGGTCCCTGGGGACTTCGAAGGGCAACTCGGTCCGGCGGCC
>CAYNNS010000090.1:8834-10867 GCA_964398345.1 uncultured Gemmatimonas sp.
GGATGCCACGGGCCTCGGCGTATCGGTCCATTTGGACTCGGATGCTGAACTCGGTCTGCGGCGCGCCGAAGCCCGGGAAGGCCCGGTTCGGCGGCGTGTTGGTGAAGACTGCCCGACCCTGAATGGCGACGTTGTCGCAGCGATAGGGTCCGGCGGCGTGGATGCAGCCGCGCGAGAGCACGACCGGGCTGAGCGTGACGTACGCGCCGCCGTCGAGAATGACCTCGACCTCCATCGCGAGCAGCCGGCCGTCATTGGTGACGCCGGTTCGGTGTCGCACGATCGAGGGGTGGCGCTTGGTCGTCGCGAGCATGTCCTCACCGCGGTCGTAAATGATCTTGACCGGCCGGCCCGACTTGAGGGCGAGCAATGCCGCGTGGCCCGCGATCATCGAGGGGTACTCTTCCTTGCCGCCGAAGCCGCCGCCGGTCTCGGTCTGCACGACGCGCAGATGGCGGTCGGGACCCAGCAGACAGCGCACCGCCTTGACGACGTAGAAGGGACACTGGATCGAGCCGTTGATCGCGACGCCGTTCTCCTCGGGTATGGCGATGACGCCATTGGGCTCGATGTAGATGTGCTCCTGGTGGCCGGTGCGGTAGGTGCCTTCGATGACCCGGTCCGCCCGGGCTAACCCGGCGGCCACGTCGCCCTTGGCGATGGCGATGGCCTTGAAGACCTCGCTGGACTGCTCCGGATCGAAGAGGGGAGGCTGCTCCTCGTACTCAATCAGCACCCGCGCCGCGTTGAGCGTTTCCCGGTTCGCGTGCGCCAGCAGCAGGATGGGCTCGGCGAGGTGGCGCACCTCGTGCTCGACGAGGAAGGGCTGGTCCTGAACGATCAGGTCGGCGACGTTGCGGCCGGGAATGTCGCGGTAGTCGACGACCGTGAATCCCGCGGTGTCGAAGTCGAGACGGATGGAACGGATCCGGCCGCGCGGAATGCTCGAGCGAATGGTGCGGCCGTGCAGCATCCCGGGCAGCACGATGTCGTCGGCGTAACGCGCGGCGCCGGTGGCCTTGCCGATCCCATCCTTCCTGGCCACGCTCTCGCCGACGACCGCCATAGCTACATGCGCTCGTCGGCCGTGGGCCCGTAGATAGACGGGAGCGGAACGTCGAGCAGGCGCAGATACACGGTGAGCTGGCCGCGGTGGTGGCTCAGGTGGCTGATGTGGGTGCGCACGACCACACCGCGTGGCGCGGTCCAGAAGGCCTGGCCACCGCGCGTGAGCGACCACGACACGCTGTAATCCGCATCCTTGGACGCCTGGATCGCGGCGCGCGCCTCGCGCACGTTCTTGTCGAAGCCCTGGAGCAGCGTTGCGGTCGTCTCGTTGCTATAGCCCGCGGCGGTGCCGAGGTTGAGCTCCGTGGACGTGAGCGTATTCGCGATCCAGCCCGGCATCCAGGACACCAGCTGAGCGAGATGGGCGAGGGAGAACGATTTCGGATGCGGCTTCCAGTCACCGCGATCGCTGGGCACCCGCTCGAGCAGACGGCGGGTGCTCGCCATTTCCTGGTCGAATTCGGGAAGCAGGGTATCGGCGATGCTCATGGTCGGTCTCAGGGTGAGGGTCGGCAGCCGGGTCTGGAGAATAGCGTAACTTAGGGCATGGAGACCAGCTTCCAGCCCGAGCACTACATCGACGGCCGCTTCGTGCCGAGTCACTCGGAACGGCGAATCGTGGTGGGCAATCCCGCCACCCAGGACGTGCTCGCCGAGCTGGCCGACGGGGATGCGACCGACGTGGGGCACGCGGTGGCCGCCGCGCGGCATGCCTTCGACGCCGGGCCGTGGAGTGCCGTCACCGCCCAGGAGCGCGGCCGGATTCTCTTCCGGCTTGCCGACGCCATCCGAGCGGAGGCAGCCGAGCTGGCCCGGCTCGAGACGCTCAACAACGGCCAGCCGATCCTCCAGGCGGGGTTTGACATCGCCGAACCCGCCACCGCCCCCCGAGCCTCCGGGCGGCGCCCCCACCAACACCCGCGGTGCGCGGGTCGCCGTTGGCGAAGGCTGCGCAGCGTCTCCCC
>CAYNNS010000091.1:0-10842 GCA_964398345.1 uncultured Gemmatimonas sp.
GGCAGCGCGGCGAACGGGACCACGGCGAGCGGCCCCTGCGGGACGATCACCACCTCCTTGGCACCGGCCAGGTGCGGCAGCGCCCGATCGAGCAGCAGCATGCCCGCGAGCGACTCGGCGGCGGTGCCCCACAGGGTGCCCGCAGCCGGTCGCTGGTCGCCGCTCCCACCGGTCTCCTCGAGGGCTGCGCCGCGCGAGGCCAGCAGGGTGACGGGTTCCCTGCCGCCCAGGAGCTCGCGCACCTGGCCGATCCGCGCCGTCAGGCTGTCGCGCGTTACCTCGCTCTGGAGCAGGGTGACCGTGCCATCGGGAGCGGCCACCCAGACGAGCAGGGTCTTGGGCAGCGCCAGAAAGAAAAGCCCGCCGGCACCGGTTCGGGTGACGCTCGAGACGAGGCGGGCCCCCTCGGCGGCCAGATTGGCGCCCGGGGTTAGCGTCGCGGTGGTATCGCGCATGAGGTCGAGCAGGGCCTGCGCGCGGCCTCGCTCCGCGGCGGCGAGCGCCGCCACCGGGACCGCGTCGGCCGCACCGCTCACCCAGGCCCACGCCCAGTTCTCGTAGACGCCCGCGTTCAGCTCGGCCAGGCTGGTGCGCGCCAGGTCGGGTCCTCCCTGCCGGCGCAGCCTGTTGAGGATCACCGCCGCTGTGTCGTACAACGCGCGCGCTGCCGCGAGCTGTCCGGCCTCCACCTCGAGACTCGCGAGGTGTCCTACCGCCTTCGCTTCGATTTCGAAGTTCTGGAGCTCACGCGCCACCGCTCGAGCGGCGCCGGCGTAGACGACCGCCGAGTCGCGGCGGCCCAGAGATTCGTGGACGTCGGCGATGCTCTCGAGCAGCCCCGCCTCGACCAGACGGTGCCTGGTGTTGCGTGAGATCGCCAGCGCCTGTTGAAAGAGATCGAGCGCGGCCGCGTGATGCTCGAGCCTCGACTGCACCACCGCGAGCGCTTCGAGGGTGTAACCCTCGCCCTGCACATCGTGCACCTCGCGCCGGGCCTCGAGGGCGAGCTGCCCGTAGGCGAGTGCCGAATCGAGCTGGTGCAGATCGGTGAAGACGATGATCAGATTGTTGAGCGTGGAACCTTCGTCGACGCGATTGCGGAGCTGGCGGCGCAGCGTGAGGGCCTCACGGTCGTACGCCAGGGCGGAATCGAGCAGGCCCAGCTGTTGGTTCACCAGGCCCAGCAGGTGTGTCGTCGAGGCGACCCCCTGGCGATCGCCTACCGACCGCAGGATGCTGGTCGCGATGCGGAGGTAGGCCACCGCGGAATCCTTGGCGCCGATGTCCATCAGCACGGTGCCCATGGTTCCGATGGTCCGGCCTTCGCCGTAGCGATCTCCCATGCGCCGGCGGACCTCCAGTGAAGCGCGGAGGTAGGCCAGGCTCGAGTCCGGCTTGCCCAGCCGCCGATAGGTGATGCCGAGGTTCTGCAGCGTAGCGCCTTCGGTGCTGGCGATGTGGAGCTGGCGGGCGAGCGCGAGTCCGCCCTGTCCATAGGAGACGGCGGAGTCGAGCTGCCCCAGGCTGTCGAAGAGCAGGGCCAGGTTCCCCAGCAGTCTCGCCTCGATGGCGGAGTCCGGGGCGGCCCGCGCCATGCCGAGGGCGGCGCGATAGTATTTCAGCGCGGAGTCCGGGCGAGTTGCGGAGTAGAACGTGGCTAGCCCGGCGAGCACCGACGCGCTCACTCCGGGAGATTTGGCTTGTTCGGCGAGGCCCATCGCCTCGGTGAGATACCTGCGGGCCGAATCGGGCCGGCCGAGCCGGTTGTGGAGCGCGCCGATATTGGCGAGCTGGCCCGCCTGCTCAGCCAGATCCTTGCGCTCCCGCTCGATTGCGAGAGCGGCATGAAAGCTCGCAATCGCGGAGTCGAACTGGCTCAGCCCGGACTGGGCGCGGCCGAGGGTCCCCCACATTCGGCTCGCGCCGGCAAGATCTCCGGCCTGGCGATAGAGGGCCGCCGCCTCCTGCCAGCGCGCGAGGGCCCACGCCCGTGCCTCGGCAGTCCCGGTGGCGAAAGCGCTGTCGGCCTTTGCCGCGAGCCGACCCGCAGTGTCGGACGGCGCCGCCTGCGCCTCGAGACGGGCGCAGAGTGGAAGGCTCACCCAGAACAGCGCCGTATGGAGCGCGCGACGACGCATGGGACTACTCTCTGATGGCGTACCGCGGGAGTTTACCGCAGAAATCGGGAAGGGTTAGGGTGGTTTCCTGCTCCCGCGTCACCAGTTACCGGTTCCCGGTCACCGGTGACGTCGTCGGCCTTGGGCGCGCGGGTTACTTTTTAGGGGGCCGACTCACCACACCGCACCGCCTCCGACCCGCCGCAATCCCGCCACCGCCTCGGCCACGTAGGGCTGCAGACTCGAATCGGCGTGGACCCAGGCCCGCGCGAAGTAGCGATACGCCGAAGCTGCCTTGGGAAGCTGGCCGAGCCGCTCAGCCACCCGCCCGCGCCACAGCGCGAAGAGCACCTCGAAGCCAGGTTGGAGGACGGTAAGGGGGTAGTAGTCCAGCCAGCGGGCGACGTCCCGGTAATCTCCTTTCCCCATGAGGAGGGGCGCAGCGGTGTAGATGTCCATGTAGGTCGCGCCGTAGCTGCATCCATAACAAAGGGAGTCGATCACCGGGATGAAGCGGCGGATCGCCTCGGCGGTGTCACTTCGGGCCAGCGCCAGGTACGCGCGAGTCCGAGCCGCGAGCCAGGCCAGGCGTGCGCCGCCGGGTCCGGTCCCCCGGCGTACCTCCGCGTCGGCACTGTCCACCAAAGCCTGGATTGCCGCAC
Source organism: uncultured Gemmatimonas sp. (assembly GCA_964398345.1). Classification (GTDB taxonomy): domain Bacteria; phylum Gemmatimonadota; class Gemmatimonadetes; order Gemmatimonadales; family GWC2-71-9; genus JABFSM01. The sequence continues at coordinate 2,780 of CAYNNS010000091.1, forward strand.
GGTCACGCTGCGCCGCGAGCCAGGGGAGGCGGTTCGGTGGAAGAATCGAATCGGGTGGGTAGACCCCGAACAGCAGGAGGAAGGGCCGCGGAAGGTGGCGGATACCGAGCTTCGCTGCCTCGCGCAGGTGGCCCCTCCGATAGAGCGCCAGCTGGAGATCCATCATCCGCTCCTCGGACTCGTTGGGATCGGGTGGCTCGATGCGCCGGGCCGCGAGCGCGGTGGCCAGCCGGACCGCGGTTTCTCCGGAGTCGGTCCATTCGAGCAGCGCTTCCGTCGCGGCGCGCAGCGCTTCGGCGGGAGACCGCTCCATCCAAGGGGACAATTGCTGGGGCCTGGAGCGATCATTCAGGAGATCGGCGGCAAAGCGAAGTCCCTCTCCAGCCTCCTTACTCGAACGGCGAGCCTGCGCTCGGAGATAGTGCTCGGCAACCGGCAGACTGTCGAGCCTGAGCGCCATGTCCACGATGGCTACCCACTGCAGCAGCTCACTGTAAGTGGAGTCCCGCGCCGCCGCCTGCTGGAAGATGGAGAGCGTCGAATCCAGCGTCATGCCGGGGAGGGGCGCGTAGAGCCGCGCCCGGGCTCGCTGTGACCACGCCTCGGCATCCTCGGGATAGCCGCGCACCAGCTGGTCGAGCGTCGCATGGAGACGGTGAAGGGGAGGAACCGAGCTCTGCGGTACGGCGTAGAGCGAATCGGCGAGGACCAGGAGACTGTCCCGAGTCGAGAGGCCGCGATTGAGCCCTCCGGCTCGGAGGAAATAGCGCTGCGCGAGAGTATCGCCCTCCTGCACGTGACTGAGCCGCGCCATGCCGAGCCTGTGCCAGGCCAGCGCAAAACCGCTGTCGAGGGAGATGGCCTGCCGGTAGTACACCTCGGAGGAGTCCCAGGTGTGCGCGCGGTAGAACGCCTCCCCCCGCAAATACGCTTTCTTCGCGGGCCAGGAGCTGGAGCCCAGGCCGCCGGCGCGAACCACAGCAACCGGGCGCACCTGGTTCAGGTTCTCGAGAATCCGGGCGGTCGCCGAGTCGGCGATGAGATCCAGCCGGCTCTCCAGGCCGCGCACCTCGATCTCGGGCCCGACCGGTCCCGCGTTCACGTCCAGCAAGGTGAGGTTGAGGCGCACGCTGTCTTTGCCGGCGCCTACTCCGCGGCCGAAGACCACCAGGCGGGCGGCGTGGGCACGGCCCAGCCGCTCGGCGGAGGCCCGGTCGGCTCGCCCCTGCCAGCCGCGCAGAACCGCGTCGAGCGGTACGCTGCGCAGCGCGCCGGCGCCATCGAGATTGGCCGCGAGGATCTGCGCCAGACCTTCGCGCCAGGGTTCCAGCCGCGAATCGAGCATGTCGAGCGGGGCGACCGCCACCAGATTCGAGTCGAGCGTTCCGGAGTCGAGGCTCACCGGGTTAGGGGACGTACCGCGCCGGGCGAGCAGGTAGGTGAGTGCCAGGGCGACGGCGATCCCGCCGCCCAGGGCGACTGGTTTCCACCTGGCGGGCCGCAAAGCCGCGGGATACGGTTGCGAAGGGCTGGGGCGCTTGCCTTCCAGCGCTTCCACGAAGTGTTCGACCGAGCTGAAGCGGTCGGCTTTCGATTTGGCGAGGGCGCAGAGGATCGCCGCTTCGACCGCAACTGGTACCGTGGAGCGAACCGTCCGGATCGGCGGCACCGGATCCACCAGGTGCCGGGCCATTAGCGCCTGGGCGTTGTTGCCGATGAAGGGCGGCGTCCCCGCCAGCATCTCGTACAGCACGCAGGCCAGACTGTAGAGGTCGCTGCGCCCGTCCACCTGGGTCGAAGCGGTGGCCTGCTCGGGACTCATGTAGTCCACCGTGCCGATTGCCATGCCGGTTTCGGTGAGCTTGGGACCGGCGAGCTCGCTGGCACGGGCAATCCCGAAATCCGCCAGCACGGCGTGCCCCTGAGAGAACAGAATGTTCTCGGGCTTGATGTCGCGATGGATGATGCCCTGCCGGTGGGCGTAGGCGAGCCCGTCCGAGACCTCCTTGATGATTTGCAGGGCCTCCGAGACCGGGAGCTGCTCCTCGCGACGCAGGCGGTCCCGCAGGGACTCGCCAGCGATGAATGGCATCACGTAAAACGGGAGTCCGGCAACGTCTCCCGCGTCGAAGATCGGAAGGATGTTGGGATGGTTGAGCTTGCTGGAGATCTCGATTTCGCGCAGAAAGCGATCCGACCCGATCAGACTGCCGAGGTCGGGGCGCAACAGCTTGATGGCGACCTCGCGTCCCTGGCGGAGGTCGGTGGCCAGGAAGACGATCCCGGTCCCACCCCGGCCGAGCTCCCGCTCGATGCGATAGCGGTCGCGCAGGGCGCTACGGAATCGTTCCAGCGGATCGGACACAGGAGACTTAACGTATCCCTCGAAGCAAGGGTCGCAATGGGAGGCGCGCTTGCCGTCGGGCGAGAGCACGACCCCTACCAGACGCGACTGATGCCGTACTCCTCAAATAGCGCTTCGTTGCTCACCACGGCGAGGCCTTCCGCCTGCGCCTGGGCGACGAGCATCCGGTCCCAGGGGTCGGCATTGTGACCGGGAAGCCCACCGGCCCGCTGGGCGTGGACCGTGCTGATGTCGAGCGGATGAAAGCTCTGGCCGACGATCGCGCCCAGCACGTCGGCGGCGACATCGAGAGCGAAGGGCAGTCGGCCCAGCCGAGCCTTGGTGGTGATCTCCCAGGCGGTAGCCGCGCTCACGAAGATCTCGTTGCCATGACTCGCCACCACTGCCCGGGCACGACGCGAGAGTCGGCTGCTCCCCTGGAGCCACCACACGAATGCGTGAGTATCGAGCAGGACCCGCACTCAGCTCTCCCAGCCAGCCAGCTCTTCAGGGGGCAGCGGCTCGAAGAATGCCTTGGTCAAGCGCGCGCGGCCCCGCATGGCACCGAACTTCCGCTTGGGGGTGACTTTCGCGACGGGCACCAGCCGTACAGCGGGTACATTCCGCCGCGCGATGATGATCTCCTCGCCGGAAAGGGCCCGTTCGATCAGCTTCGACAGCGTGGTTTTGGCGGTATGGACCGTGATGGTCGCCATGCGCATGCCTCCAATCTATTAGCTAATCAACTTAGCTAAGTAACCGGAATCGCGCAGCGAGTTCCTGTCCGGCGCGAGGGAACGGGGCTCTCCGAAGGCGCGTCAGTGGATCCCCCACGGCGAGCCGGAGCCAGCCTCGGCAAAGCGGGGGCCACTGCAGCGCCGGAGGAGAGCCCCGTTCCCTCGCGCCAGTCACACCGAATCAGGACTTATTGAGACACGATCCGCCCAGCTACCACCTTCTGAATCGGCAGGGTGGTCGTGCTTTTGCCGAATCCGCTCTCGATCGTGATGTGCCAGTCGCCCGCCTTGGCGAAGCTCAGCGTGGCGGTGTACCACCCCTTCGCCTTGGCCTCGCTGGCGGCAATCCTGCTGGGCGCGTCGTCGCCCTGGTGAATCACTACGGTGGGCTTGAGCCCGGCCAGCGGCGTCACGCCGTGCTGCTTGACGAGGAAGTTGAGGGGGACCTTCGCGCCGACGCTGATCTGCTCGGGCAGCTTGTCGGGGGTGATCGTGGCCCAGCCACCGATCAGCGACACGGCGGCGAGGGAAGCGAGCAGGACCTTCATGGGTATCCTCCCGGTTGTTGGACAGGGATAGGATGCCGGCGAGGGCCCGGAGGTTTACGGCATGGCCACGCTCACACCGCGGTGGGAATGCCGTCTTCGTCCTGGGCATCAGCGTTGGGAGGAGGAGGGAAGAGCACCTCGAGGTGGTCGAAGTGTCGCAGCAGGTAGAGACAGGAACCGAACACCAGCCATTGAATCAACACCAGCGTAAAGACCGCCACTGGCAGGATCACGTGGTCGCGCGCATCGTCCGCCTGCATGAAGAGGCTCGACACCGCGAAGGCGAGCAGCGAAGCCGCGATCACGAACCCCACCAGCCAGAGCATGATGCTGTGCAGGCGCTCGGGCGTGAACTTGAGGTGCCGGGTGGCGAGCTCGAGGGGTATCAGCAGCAGCGCGGGTGCCCAGACGCCGAGGGTGACCTGGGCGTGCAGGTCGCCGTGGCTCCCCAGATGCTGCTGATGCGCGTGCAGCAACGCATCGATCCCGAAATGCAACACGCCGATGGAGTACAGGCCTGCAATGCCGAAGAGGAAGATGGCAAGCCGGCGGACTTCCCGCTCGCTGAAGCGGCGTAACACGGCGAGCATGATGCCGAACAGCATCAACGTCGTGGCCACCACGGCGAGAAACTCCGCCGGGATGATCAGCGCGAAGGTCCGTTCGTTGAGGCTCCGGTCGGACTGGACGACGATGAACTGAAACGCGGCGATCAGATTGCCGATGAAGGCCACCAGAAAGGGCCGCAGGACGAAGGAGGACATCCTGTCGCGGCGCAGATCGGCGGATCCGAGCAACAGGATGATGATGGTGAGGGCGAAGGCCGCCAGGATGATGGCCGCATTGCCCGCCGAGCTCGCCCCGGTGCGAATGTCGAACGGGAAGCCTGCGCTGGCGTCCGAAAGCATGGCGCTCAAGAATACCGCGGGCCTGTCGCGAGGGGGAGGTTGAAAGGGCTCGTCAGTGAGCGGTGAAGCTCTGAGCGACTCCTATGTAAGGAAGAGCTGCTCCAGCTGACGGTATCGCCGTGTCGCGTGGCCCGGCGCGAGGGAACGGGGCTCTCCGAAGGCGCGTCAGTGGATCCCCCAAGACGGTCCCAAGCCCGCCTCGGCAAAGCGGGGGCCACTGCAGCGCCGGAGGAGAGCCCCGTTCCCGAGCGCCGGGATCCCAAGCGCCGGCAACGGCGTTCCCGTTCGCTGTTCGCCGTTCGCCGTTCACGCTGTTTAATTACTGCTCGTTCCACGGGAACGGCCCCGCTTTCTTGATCCTCGGATACATCTCATCGAGCGTATTCGCGTCGTACAACCGCCCGTTCTTCATCACGAAATGCAGACTGCTGGTGTTCCGCAGGTCGACCAGCGGATTCCTGTCCATCACCAGGAGATCCGCCATCTTCCCCGGCTCCAGCGATCCGATATCCTTGCCTAACCCGATCGACTGCGCCCCCATCAGCGTGGCAATCCTCAAAGCCTCGTGCGGCGTCATCCCCCCCATCCCCACCATCCACAATTCCCAGTGATAGCCGAGGCCCTGGAGCTGCCCGTGCGACCCGATCCCCGCCTTCCCGCCCGCCGCGACCAGATCCCGGATCGACTCCCCGATCAGCTTCATCGGATACTGCGAGTCGTGGAACCACCCCGCGCCCGCCCCCGTCGTCACCGCCCCCGCCGAGCCGCCGCGCCGGAGGATCTTGCTCTCGAGATCCTCCCACGGGGTGAAGCGCTTGAGCTTGGCGTCGTTGAGCAAATCTGAGTGCTCGTACCAGTAGTTCTCGCCCCACGGCCCGCCGTACGCCACGATGATCGTCGGCGTGTAGGTGATCCCTGACTCGACCAGCAGCCGGATCATGTCGGACTGCAGCGGGAACGTCGGAATGGTGTGTTCGTGCCCGCTGTACCCGTCGATCGCCTCGGTCACGTTCATCTTGACGTCCAGCCCGCCCTCCGTGGTCGGCATCAGGTGCAGCTCGTTCGCCGCCTGGATCACCCACTGCCGCACCTCGCGGTTCCCCGTCTCGTACTCCTTGAGCGTGTGCGTGTCGTAGTACTCCGCATACCGCTTGAGCACTCGACGGGCGTCCTCCAAATTCCTGATGTTCTCGCCCGAGAAGACCCCGGGACCGGTCGAGTAGATCCGCGGCCCCAGCGTCGTCCCCGCGTTCACCTCGTCCTCATATGTAAGGACATCCGTGGTCCCCGTCTGCGGGTCGCGCGTCGTCGTCACCCCGTACGCGAGGTTGGCGACGTAGCTCCACACCGGCTGCCGGTGAATCCCCGCCGAGAGCCGCAAGTGCCCGTGGGTGTCCACGAAGCCCGGCACGATCGTCTTGCCGCTCACGTCGATGACCCGGGCGTTAGCGGGCACCGCCACGCTCCCCCGCTTCCCTACCCCCTTGATCCGGTTGTTCACGATGACGACGTCGCCATTCTCGATGACCTCATCGCCCTTCATCGTCACCACCCGCGCCCCTCTGAGCACCGCCGCCCCGCTCGGCATGTCCCTCGGCGCGCTGATCCGGATGCGCACCTCGAGCGGCTGGTATTGCGGAGTGTTACGCGGCGGTCCCTGCCTTGCGGTCGAGTCTCCCCCCTGCGCCGTCGTATCCCGGCCGGCGCGTCGCGGGTTAGCCCGCCGCACCGAGTCGTCGAACGCCTTGGCGCGGTCCAGGTCGTACGCCACGTGCGCGTTGCCGATCGACCAGTGCACCACCTTGCCGTCGGCGCTCCAGCTCGGGAACGCCCCTCCTATATCTGTGAGCTTCCGGACCGGGAAGCTCGCCCCGTCCGGCGCGCCCACGCTGACCACCGGCTCGGCGCCGCCGATCCACGGGATCGTGACTACATATAGGTCAGTGCCGAGCTGCGCCAGCGCGACGTCGCCGTTGGGCGAGATCAGCAGCGTGCCGCCACCGCCTCCGCCACCTCCACCGCCGCCGGGGCCGGCGCCGGTAGTAACCCGCAGGTGCTCCTTTACCTCGGTGCCGTCCCAGCGCATCGAGATCAACCCGCGCCCGCCGCCCGACGCCCAGATCCGCATCGAGTCGCCGCGGGTGAACTGCGGCGTGCCGAACCCGCTCGCCGGCGTGATGAACGTTGGGTCGCCGCCCGCGGCGGGAATCCAGACCAGGTCCCGCGCCCCTCCTCCACCACCGCCTCCGCCGCCGAGCGATTCGCGGAACGAGCGCGCCGGTGAGCGCAGCGCCACGATCCGGGTCCCCGGCGGATTGAACACCGGCTGCTGCCAGAACGCCGGCGTCGAGGTGAGCTTGCTGGGCGTGCCGCTGCCGTCGGATCGCACCCGGTAGAGGAAGCCGCCTTCCGTGTTACTCCACGTCGTGTACGCGATCCACTGCCCGTCGGGACTCCACGCCGGCTGAAACTCGCCGACGTCCAGGTTGCTCAGCCGCTTCGGCGTGCCGCCGGGCCAGTCCATCACGTAGAGCCGGTCCAGCGCCACGAACGCCAGCTTCTTCTGGTCGGGTGACGGTACCGCGTCGCGGATCTGCTTGATCTGGAAGGTCGCCGAGTCGCTCATCGGGTACTCGAAGGACACGTGCGGCCCCAGCGCCTGCACCACGTCGGCCTCGAAGGGAATCTCGGTAGGGGCGGCGCTGCCTTCGACCGGCACTTTCCAGAGCTTGCCGTTCCAGGTGGCAATCAATGATTTGGAATCCGGCGTGAAGCTCATCCCGGGGTAGACGTCGAGCGTGGCTCGGCTCTCCTGGTCGTCGCGCTGCACTGTGCCGGTGAGCCAGCGCTCTTCCCCACTCTTCAAGTCGCGGATCCGGAGGCGGGTGTTCACGATGTCGCGGGTGCCGTAGACCAGCCAGCGCCCATCGGGACTCAAGGTTGGCCGGAACGCCGAGCCCCAGCGGTTCTCGCGGACCGAGGTTTCGCCCGATTCGCGGTCGTAGACCACCAGGTCGTAGTCGCTCATCGGCGTGTTGTAGATCCAGCCGCCGCGCCGCTGGGCGAACCAGATGTAGCGCGGGTCGCTGCCGAAGGCGGCGCCGGTCTGCCGCAGCACGTCGGCCTGGTTGCCGCCGCCGCCGGGCCCGCCGCCGCCGGCGCCCGGGGTGGGGGGCGGGATGATGCGCTGGCCGGCGCCGCCGTCGACATGGAACATCCAGAGCTTGAGCTGCCGGGTGACGACGATGAACTTGCCGTCGGGGGTGAATTCGGGGGATTCGTAGAGGTTGGTCTTGCCGCGGGTTACCTGGACCGTGTCCTTCATGTCGGTGGAGATGGTCCAGACGTTCCAGCCGCCGTCGCGGTCGCTGATGAACACTATTCTCTTGCCGTCGGGCGAGAAGCGCGGCTGCGAGTCGAACGCCATGCCGCGGGTGAAGCTGGTCGCCTTGCCGCCGCCGATCGGCATCGTGTAGATGTCGCCCAGCAGGTCGAACGCGAGGGTCTGGCCGTCGGGGCTCACGTC
>CAYNNS010000092.1:0-10731 GCA_964398345.1 uncultured Gemmatimonas sp.
GGCACATGCGGTTTTTCCGGGGGCCCTACCCCAGGCGCTTTTGGGAGGGGGTGAATCCTCCCGACATGGCCATCGCGCGCGCGGGCGAGCGGATGATGCAGATCCAGCCCGATGGCGCCGCGCTCCTGCCGCTGCCCGGCGTGCGCCAAGGCGACTCGGGTCCGACCTGGACCCGCGATGGGAGGCTCGGCTTTTTCCGCTCGTCGCGCGACGGCGCGCCCGCGATCTACCGGATGGGGCCTGGCGCGGCGGTCCGCCGCGTCGCGGACGCCGGCGTCGTGGCGCATCCTGACCCGTCGCCCGACGGCACCCGCTTCGTGTACGACAAGGAGGTCGACGGCTGGTCGGGCATCTATGTCTACGATATCGCCTCCCAAAGCGAGCGACTCCTCGCCGGCGGACCCGGCGCCGGGCCGCTGGGGTATTTGCGCACGGCAGAGCTGGTCGCGAGCAGCGACACGCTCGACACCTATACGTCGCTCAAGAGCGGCGGCAGCCTCGAGCGCGGGCTCGGGTCCGTCGTGGTGAACTCGCTCCGGCGCCTATCCGGCAATCGCTGGGAAGCGGGGAGCACCTGGACCGACTCGACGGGCACCGTGACCGCGCGCCAAGCATCGCGCACGGCGCCCGGTTCGCTCGCGGAGGAGCTCGAGACGGTGCGTGCCACGACCGACTCGGCCGCGCTCCTCGCCGGTCCCGACCGGGTGACCGGGTGGGTGGTGCCGGTGGGCGGCTCCGCGCAGCTCTTCGACGGTCCCTCGTCGGGCGAGCGCTTCAACGCCACTGTCGTTGTCGCCGCGATCGCCCAAAGCAAACCTGCGCCCGGCCAGGTGTTCTACGCGACGGCGGGAAGCCTCTTCGGCGGCTCCCCGCTCGCGGTGCGGGTCGATTCGATCCGGGTGGTGCGGCGCGACACGCTCTATCGCGGCGCCACTCCGCTCCCCGTTTTGCTGCTGGATCGCAATGGGACACTCATATGGGCCGACGAGACGACCGGCGCGGAGGTCGCGGCGCGCGGGAACGCCGGGCCCGAGCGCTGGTGGTGGCATGTGCGCCGCGGCGTTACCCCGCCATCGCGGCCTTAGACGTCAATGCTTGACCAGCTCCACCCGCCGGTTCTTGGCGCGGCCTGACGGGCTGCTGTTATCGGCCACGGGCTTGGTGTCGGCAAACCCCGCCGTGGTCAGACGGGCGGCGTCGATCTTGTGCTCCACCAGCCAGCGTTTCACGCTCGCGGCGCGGGTTTCCGACAGCGTCTGGTTGTGGGGCCGGGCCCCCGTGTTATCGGTGTGCCCCTCGATGCCCAGCTTGAGCGCCGGGTCGGCGGCGAGCAGCTTGAGCACCTGACCCAGCGCGGCCTCCGATTCCGGCTTGATCGTCGAGGAATCGCTGTCGAAATAGATCCCATAGATCGCGACGTGGCCGTTGGCATCCAGTTCCTTCTTGAGCTGGCTTTGCTCGGCCTGCCTCCCGGCGTCGGCGAGCTTGACGGTGTAACCGGCGTTGGTCACGTGGAGGTCGGCCCAGAGGTCGCGGGTGGCGCTGCTGTAGCGCACCCACACGCTGGCGTCGCCGCTGCTGTAGCCACCGGTGTTCTTGAGGATCTTCCAGCCGGTCTTCTGGAGCGCGGCGGAATAGGCTTCGGTGAACTCGAACGGCGAAAGCCCGCTGGGGCCGGTGTATTCCGCCTGGTACACTGGACGGCCCACCCAGTGACTCTCTTTCTCGCCCGGCACGAGGATTTCGATTGCCAGATCCGGGATCAGCTTCGCGCTCTTGAGCAGGCTCCCGGGGAAGTGGCCGAGGTAGGTGGGCTCATGATCGAGAGCCTCGGACGACGTACCCGGTGCCTCGACTGGGATGAACCGTGATGGCCCCGATACCTCGACGATCTTTATCCTCAGAAAATCGGACGTGCCCTCGTACTGGAGCCAGGACTCGACGCCGCTCTGGGTACGCTTGGCCACGATCCAGGGATCTTCCTGGAGGATCGTCCAGTGCTGCGCCACGAGCAGTTGGCGTACGCTGGCGTTCACCGCGGCCTGGTCGAGCCGAGTGGCCGGAGCGGGAACCAGTTTGGCGGTGCGGAGCCAGGCGTGGCCGATGGCGGTGATGTGGGCGATGGTGCGATTGGCCGGGTCCTTGTAGTCGAACAGCTCACGCCCTCGCTCCACGGCGACCTGCCCGCCGCCGACGTTGAGCACGAAGCCCGGGGGAAGCGGAGCATAGGCGGGGAGGGGACGCGTGGCGGTGTCGGAAGCCTGTGGCCGATTGACCGGCGGCGCCGGCGACGGGCCCGCCGGCACCCCGGCAGTGCCGCTAGACGCCGCTATCATCACCGCTGCCGTGGTCTGGCCGGGCAGTTTGAAGTTGGGATTCTCGGCTAGAATCTTCGCGATCCCCGCCTGATTCTCCTTGGGATCCTTCGAGGTCGGGAACGAGGCTTCCGACGTCTCGGACGACAGCAGCCACTTCCCCGCGACCCGGTGAAACTTGAACGAGCCGAGGTCGACGTACTGGGGGTCCTCGAGGTTCATGAGTGGGTAGTAGCCGGCCCAGTCGCCGCTCAGCGCCATGGCCTGGAGCCGCGTCTTGGAGAGCTCGGGAAAGCGGTTCAGCATCCCCTGGTGGTCGCCGAGGAACATCCCCTGCGTGAGCGTGTTACCGGCCCGGTCGACGTTCGCCATGAACCCGGCATAGTCGCTCGCCACGATGGCTGCCCGCACCCGGGAGTACACGGCCTCGACGTCGACGCGGAGCTTGGGGAGGTCCTGGGGGACGGCAGTCCCCGGCAGGAGCGCGAGCAACAACAAAGCGGGAACCTTCCGGCTCTCTGTGCCCATACGGGTTCCTTCTTATCGGCAAGGGATTGCGCAGGAGAACATGAGACTACTGCAAATCCGCAGAACTGCAAATCCACAGATTATATGGATTAAAAGCCCACAGATTTCACAGATTGTCCAGCAGGCATTGAAAACATCCTGCTCTTAATCCGTGTAATCTGTGGTGTTGTTAATCCTTATAATCTGTGGATTTGCTGTTGCTGTTGTTGTTGCAGTTACTCCGAACGCAGAACTCCGGCAGGATCGAGCCGTGACGCTCGCCATGCTGGCAAGCCACACGCGACCAGCGCCACCGCCGCCAGCAAGCCAACCCCCGCGACATACGTTACGACATCCAGCCGCGAGATCCCGAACAACATCGTCGTCAGCACACGGGTCGCCGCCAGCGCCCCTAACACGCCGAGCCCGGCGCCCAGCAGGGTGAGCGTCATGCCCTGGCGGATCACCAGCGTCAGCAGCCCGCCCTGCGAGGCGCCCAGCGCCGCGCGGATGCCGAGCTCGCGGGTCCGCTCCGCGACGCTGCCGGAGAGCACGCCGTAGATCCCCGCCGCCGCGAGCAGCAGCGCCGTCAGCGCAAACGCCCCGATCAGCACGACCGCGAAGCGCCGCTCCGCCGCCCCGTTCGCGATCAGCTCGTCCATCAGCGCCACGCGCACGATCGGCTGCTCGCGGTCGACCGACCAGATCGCCTCGCGGAGCTGAGGCACCAGCGCCGCGGCGCGCTGGCCCGGTCGGAGCCGCACCACGAGCGACATCACGTTGTCGGCAAAGCGCCACTGGCTCTCCGGGATGTACACCGCGTCGGGGGTGTCGGAGGCGAGCGACTGCTGCTTGATGTCGCCCACCACACCGACCACCGTGTACGGCCCCGCGGTGCCGATCTTGAGCTGTTGTCCCAGCGGATCTCGGCCCGGAAGCCTGCGCCGCGCGACCGCTTCGCTGATCAGCGCGACCGCGGGTGCGTCGCCGCGATCCGACGTCGTGAGCAACCGGCCCCGCTTGAGCGGAATCCCCATCGCCTCGAGGTAGCCGTCGCTCACCGCGTAGCGATAGCTGCCGCGGATCTCGCCGGGGTCGTCGGGCGCCGCGGGCTCGAACTGCACGCCGTAGAGGTCCACCTCTCCCGAGAGCGGCAACTGGCTGGTGAAGGCCGCGGTACGCACGCCCGGTACCTGGCGCACCGCAGCGAGCGCCCGCGCGAAGAAGTCGAGCGTCGGCGCGTTCTGGGAATAGCGCGGCCCCGAGGTCTGCACCTGCAGGGTGAGCAGCTCGCCGCCGTCGAAGCCGGTGTGCACGGCGAAAAGCCGGGTCAGGCTTCGCAGCAGCAGCCCCGAGCTCACCAGCAGCACCACCGCCAGCGCCGTCTCCACCACTACCAGCATCCCGCGCGCCCGGTGCGGCCCCCTGGTGCTCCGGAGCGTCGCGACCGACAGCTCGCCCTGGGGATCGGCGGCCCCGGCCTGCAGGGCGGGGAAGATGCCGAAGCCCAATGCCGTCGCGAGGCCCAGCCCCAGCCGCAACAGCAGAACCCTCCCCGGCCCCACACCCGCCCCCCCCCTCGGCAGGCCCGGCGGGCTCAGCGCGAGCAGCGCGCGCACGCCGACGCTCGCAACGGCAACACCGGCTAACCCGCCGAGCAGGGCGAGCAGCAGGCTTTCGGTGAGCACCTGGCGCACCAGGCGGCCCTGACCCGCGCCTAACGCGGTGCGCAGCGCGAACTCGCCGCGCCGCCGCACGCCGCGGCCCAGCAGCAGATTGGTCACGTTGACGCAGGCGATCAGCAGCACCAGGACGGCCGCGCCCAGCAGCACCAGTAACGCGCCCCGGATGCCGCCCGAGACCTCGTCCTGCAGCGTGCGCACGATGAGGCCGTTCTTCAGGTCGGCCCAGGCCGGCCGAGCGTACTCCGGCACGGGATGCCCGCCGATCTGCGCGAGCTCGTTGCTCGCTTGTGCCACGCCGATTCCCGCGCGCAGCCGGCCCAGCAGCTTGAGGTGGTGTCCCCACGCGCTGCCCAGCGACATGTCGTATTGCAGCGGCTGCCAGATTTCGGTGCCGGGTGTCGTGACGTTCTCGAAGCCGCGCGGCATGATCCCCACGACGTTCACGGCGACGCCGTCGAGCGTGATGTTCTTCCCGACCAGCCCGGGATCGGCGCCGAAGCGTCGGCGCCAGAGCCCATCGCTCAGGATCGCGACGCTCGGTCCATTCAGCCGGTCCTGCACGCTCTGGAAGTCCTGGCCTCGGGCCGGTGCCACGCCCAGCGCCCGGAAGAACGTCCAGCTCACCTGCTGGCCCTCGAGCCGCTCCGGCTCGCCGCCGCCGGCCAGCGTCGGCTGCCACGCCTTGTACGCGGCCAGCGCTTCGAAGCTCCGGCTCCGGGTCGCGATTTCGCTGAACGTGCCGAAGGTGACGTCGGCGCGGCTGCCGTTGTTCTGTTTGTCGGAGAGGGCGACGATGCGGCCCGCGTCGGGGTAGGGCAGCGCGGCCAGCAGAATCGGGTTGACCGCGCTGAAGATCGCGGTGGTGGCGCCGACGCCGAGCGCGAGCGTGAGCACCGTGATGGCGGTGAAGCCGGGGGCGGCGCGGAGCTTCCGCATGCCGAGGCGCAGGTCGGCGAGCAAGGTTTCCACGGCGTGCTCCCAGCCCGAGCTGCGGACCTCTTCCTGCACCCGCGTCGCCCCGCCGCTGTCGAGACGGGTCTGCCGGAGTGCTTCCTCGCGGGAGACCCCGTTCCGCATCCGCTCGGCGACGTCCTGCTCGAGGTAGTGCGCCACTTCGTCCTGGAGGTCCTGCCGGGAGGAGCGCCGGAACAAGAGCGCGCGCAGTCCGCGGGTTAGCGTGCGCCAGGGCGCCATCTCACGCCTCCGCGCTCAGGATCCGGCCAACCGCCGCGACCCGCCGAGTCCAGTCTGCGGTCTCGTGTTCGAGCTGCTTCCGCCCGGCGCGGGTCAGGCTGTAGACCCTGGCCCGGCGCGAGTTCTCGGTGGTCTTGCACTCGGCGTCGAACCCGCCGGACCTGTCCAGGGGGGGGAGCCCGGGGAGCAGCGAGCCCGGGTTGACCTTGAAGACGCCCTTGGAGATCTGCTCGATGCGGCGGGAGATGCCGTAGCCGTGCATCGGCTGGAGCGAGAGGGCCTTCAGGATCAGGAGATCGAGCGTTCCCTGGATGACGTCGGTGCTGGGAGGTATATCCATGGGCCCCAAAGCTACGGCCTTCATCTTGATTGTCAAGATGTGACGGTCAAGTCGAATGGATTAGCGAATTCTGAGACTGTCACAATTCCCAGCCTTCTGCGTCCAATCCAATCAGGCCCTGACCTGGACTACACCCCGATGCCATTCCGCTCTCATCTGAGTGCAGCGCCTCGAGTGCGCCCGGTGCGGAGCGACTTGTGGCTCTGGCTCTCGGTTGCCATCGCGGCGCTGGCGGTCGGCGAAGCCGTCGCGGTGCGGATCCTCCGCGTCGACGATAGCCAGGTCGGGCCCTACATCGGCATCGCGATCCTGGGAGCCGGGTTGATCGCCCTGCTCACCGGAATCGCCTCCCATGCCGGGTGGAATCGAACCCTCGCAGCGCTGGCTCTCGTGATCGCGATCGGCGGCACCGCGGAAATCGTCGGGCTCTACACCGGGAGTCTTTTCGGACACTACGAGTACACCCGCTGGTGGCTTCCTTCTGTAACGCTGCCCAACGGGAAGCTCTTTCCGCTGCTCCTGCCGTTCACCTGGTTTCTGGTCGTCGTCACCTGCTACCTGGTGCTGGCACGGCGGCTCTCGGGCTGGGCCCTGATCCTCGGGACCGCGGCGCTGGCGACCGCGCTCGATCTGGTGCTCGAGCCGGTGATCACCCGCGTGGTGCTGTTCTGGCGCTGGCTGGAGCCGGGGCCGCTGCTCGGCGCACCGTATCGCAACGCGCTGGGCTGGTTCGCGATCTCCGGACTCGCCGCCGCCTGCCTGGAAAAGCTCGAGCTCTGGCGGGCGCGCCTGCTGCCGCACCCCGTCTGGATGTTTCCGATCGGAATCCTCAGCACCACCGTGATCGGATTGAGCTACGGCCAGCCCGCCGGCGCCGCGGCGCTGGCGCTGCTCCCGGTCGCGCTCTGGGCCAGACGGCGGCCCTGACCCCATGCACCCTGTCCTCTTTCAGCTGTTCGGGTACCCCGTGGAGGCAGCGGGTGCGCTCTATCTGATCGCGGCGGTGCTCGGGGGATGGTACGCCCTGCGGCTCTGCCCCCGCTTGGGAGCCGATCCCAACGACGTCATCCCCGGGGCGCTGCTCGTGGTGGTGGCCGCGTACCTGGGAGCGCGGGCGTACGGGGCGATCGCGTTCGGCGGCGGGCTGAGCTTTTTCGGAGGGCTCGCGCTCGGCGCACCGGCCGCGCTGGGTTATCTCCGCTGGAAGCGCTATCCGGTCGCGCGGGTTAGCGACGCGCTGGCGCCGCTCGTCCCCGTGCTCTATGCCCTGTTCCGGCTGGGCTGCTTCCTGAACGGCGACGACTACGGTCCTCCGACGACGCTGCCCTGGGGAATGCGGTTTCCCCAAGGCTCGCCGCCGGCGCCGGTCCCGGTGCATCCCACCCAGCTCTACGAAATCCTGCTGATGGTGCCGGTGTTCCTCTGGCTCCGGGCACGCAGGCGAGCGGCGCTCCCGGCGGGGCTGCTGATGGCGGAGCTCTGCATCCTGATGGGCGCCGAGCGGTTCCTGGCGGAGTACTGGAGGCTGGGACCCCGCGGTGCCGCGGGACTCAGCGTGTCACAATGGCTCGCTCTGCTGCTCACCGCGGTGGGCGGGGGCCTCACCCTGCGAATCACCCGAGAGAAACGATCGGAGACCGGCCATGCCGAAGCTCACGCTGTATAACCGTCTGCTCGCCGCGGGCGGCATCCTGGTCTTCGTCGGCGGCATTGCCGTGTTCGACCTGGGTTGCCCTACGGGCACCAAGAGCTCCGGTAGCGGCAGCGTGTCCTCCATTTCCGTGACGCCCAATCCGACATCGGTGCGGGTCGGCGGAAGCATAGCCCTGCATGCGAGCCTCTACGGGTCGGGCGACCTCTCCGGCAATACGGTAAGCTGGACCTCGAGTAACCCGCAGGTCGCCACGGTCGAGGCCAGCGGCAGGGATCCTCTCGTTACCGGTGTGTCCGCCGGGACCACCACGGTCACGGCGAGCAGCGGAGGTGTGAGCGGATCGGTGCAGGTCACCGTCAGCAACGTGCCGGTCGCTTCGGTCACCGTGACCGGGGCCGCGACGATCGGACTCAACGGGTCAACCCAGTTCACCGCAACAGCGAAAGACGCCAACGGTAACGTGCTGACCGGACGGGCCACCGACTGGTCGTCCAGCAACCCAACCATCGCCACGGTGGGCCCATCGGGCTTCGTGGTCGGATTACTCGTCGGTGGTCCGGTCACCATTTCCGCAACCATCGAGTTCCAAACGGGTTCGGCGCCGATCACTGTGACAGGAGCACCGATCGCGACGATTACGGTAACCGGGCAGCCCACCCTTGCCGTCGGCGACCACGCGCAGTTCCAGGCAGTGCTCAAGGACGCAGCCGGCAACACCCTGCAGGGACATGTGGTGACCTGGTCGTCCAGCAATCCGGCCATCGTCAGTGTGAGCGACATCGGGATGGTGACCGGTGTCGCGGTGGGGGGCCCGGTCACCATTACCGCGAGCAGCGACGGCAAGAACGGCAGCCTCCAGGTCACTGTGCTTGCGCCGGTCACCCTTTCGGGGCGGGTCATCAATTACGTCAATGGCGCGGCGATTGCCGGAGCGACGGTGAACTTCCGGCAGAATGATGGCTTCGGCTCGCTCTGGGGCAGCACGACGAGCGGAGCCGATGGCAGCTTCACGTCGCCGGCGACTACCACCAATCTTTCCGGCGGGACGCTCGTCGAGGCCGTCGCCACCGGCTTCGTCACCGGACGCATTCTGGTGTCGACGAGTCCGCTCGGAGGTGCGACGTTCGTGGGGGACGTTCCGCTGGTGCCCATGAGCGGCCAGACCGGCGGCATTTCGGGAACCGTGCGGAATGCCCGCACCGCCGGCGGAGTGTCCGGCGCCACGGTGACGGTGTTCGACAACTTCAGTTCGACCGCGGTGGCGACCCAGATGAGCAATGGCAGCGGGAACTTCAGCTTCAGCGGCCTTCCGGCGGGAACCTACCGGCTGAGCGCGACCGCCACCGGTTTCCAGACCGCGCAGCGGACCGGTGTGGCTGTGGGCAACGGCTCGGTTACCGGGAACCAGGACCTGGTGCTGTCTCCCACCGGAACCAGCGCCATCACCATCGTGCTGACCTGGGGAGCGTCACCGAACGACCTCGATTCGCATCTCACGGGGCCCAACGCCGACGGGAGCCGGTTCCACGTCTACTACGCCTCGCGCGGGAGCCTCAGCGGCGCTCCGTTTGCCAACCTCGACGTCGACAATACCTCGGGCTTCGGCCCCGAGACCATCACGATCCTCCAGATGAACAGCGGGACGTACCGCTACTCCGTGCACGATTTCACCGATCGCGGCTCCACCTCGAGCAGCGCGCTCGGCACGTCGGGGGCGAAGGTGCAGGTCTACACCGCCGCGGGCCTGGTGCAGACTTTCTTCGTTCCGGCGCAGCCCGGGACACTGTGGACCGTCTTCGAAATGAGCGGCACGCTGAGTAACCCGGTCATCAGTCCGAAAAATGTCATGGGCTTCACCAGTGACCCGTCCGCGGTCACCAGTCCGCCGGCCGGCTGGATCGTCAAGACCGACGCCGGCCTGATCAAGTCGGCGACCACGCAACATCCCAAGGGGACGCCGCAATGAGTCGAGGCGGACTCAGCGGTTTCCCTTCTCGAGGACCGCGACCGGCATCTGGCTCAGGTTGAGAAAGATCCGGCCGCGGCGGCGCAGGGGCCACCAGTCGTAGAGATAGATCTCCATGGGTCGCCACATGGCGACCCAGCCGGCGATGGTCAGACTCTCCCCAGCCACGACGGTCCAGGTTCCCACCGCGCTCGCGAACAGAAGCCTCCGGAGTAGCAGGCACCCGACCAGAAACAGCATTCCGATCGCGAGGCTGACCCGCCCGCGCTTCATCAGCTGGCTGAACTGCAGATCGTTGAGCCGGGCGCGATCGGTGAAGTAGTGCCGCACCGCCGCCTGGATCTGCTCGGCCGGCTGTGCCGGAGGCCACTGCTCCAGGTGCAGGTGCAGCTCGAGCGGGGTCTCGGGCGGGTGCTCCTCCGCCGAGCCGACGATGAAGTCCTCGATGTCGTGGTTGAGGTGGCGGGACTCCAGCGGGGAATAGTCCAGCGAGTTGAAGAGCTGGGCCGGGTCGGTCAGGTACAGCTCGATGCTGTAGGGATGGCAGGGCTCTGCGGCGGGGTTGAAGAGGCGCATGGTCTTACTAAGCTATCAGCCCCAAAAACAGCAAAAGCAGAACGCGGAGTACGCGGAACCCACGGACGTTCGCGGAGCGCTCCGTGTGTTTCCGCCAACTCCGTGCCCTCCGAGGCTGCTTTTTGTTGTTGGTCCTGCCAGTCTGACGCGTTTTCGTGGCCCGCCCGTTGCCTAATCCTGCGTGAAATCGAGACTTGACAACCCAAACCGCCGCTTTAACTTACGCGCGGTTTCTAGCGCTCGAAATTATTGAGTGCCAAGCAGTTCCGTTCGCCGTTCGCCGTTCGCCGTTCACGCTTTAGGGAGACCGAAGCATGGCAACAACCACCAAGGCCAAGCCCAAGCTCAAGATCACCCCGCTCGAGGACCGGGTCGTCGTCATCCCGGACAACGAAGCCGAGACCATGCGCGGCGGGCTCTACATCCCCGACCACCGCAAAGAAAAGCCCACCCAGGGAGAGGTGGCTCGCTGTGGGACAGGCCGGCTCCGCAAA
>CAYNNS010000093.1:0-10725 GCA_964398345.1 uncultured Gemmatimonas sp.
TGATGGTGGTCTGGTTGTACTTGTAGTTGATGTCCGGGAAATCGGTCAGGAAGACGGAAAAATAGAAGGCAAAGTTGCCGTTGGGACTCTTCACGAAATTGAACGCGGCGCGCCACTCGTGGAGGTCGCGGCTCAGCTGCAGGTCCTGGGATGCGAATTTGTGGTCGGCGGTGTTGTAATTCGTGGACCAGGTCAGCCCCCAGAACCGGGTGGGCGAAAATCGGGTATTGATCCCGATGCTGCTGGTGTTCGTCCCCGGTATCGTGGTTCCGTTGGACGTCACTGGCCGGGTTCGCGCGATGTTGACGGTGATGTTCGCGCTGAACGGCATCCCGCCCCGGCTCAGGCTCTGGCTGGGCTGGAGGAGACTGTTGCGCCGGATCTCGCCCGGGAGCGGCACCCCCCCGCTGCCGAGGTTCTGCGGCGGCGCGTTAGGCTCGGGGCCCTTCGCGGGCCTCTTGCTGAGCCCGAAGATCGACCCGATCGAGTGCAGCGTATTCTCGGTGATCGAGAAGTTGGTGCTCACGCTCGACAAGAAGGGCTTGAACTTGGCGGAGTCGGTGCCGACCACACCTTCCCACAAGTCGTGGGACACCCTGAGCGTAAACCCGGGAATCAAGTCGCTGGAGATGTCGTTGTTCAGCGAGGAGGTCACCCATCCCGTGCGACCCGGGAGTTTGGCCTGCTCGAAGTCGTAGGTAAACCCACTGGAGTTGATGCTCAACAGCTTGATTTTCCTGACATTCGCACCGGTGCTGTCGCCCGGTGCCGGCTTACCCTTGGCCTCAAAAGTCTGGGACAGCGACTGCAGGGAGATGGTCTGGCTCGATGGACTCCGCAGCGAGAAGCTCCGCCCGGGGCCGGCGAAGGCTCGGGCGAATTCCTCCGAAACCGACGCGGCGGGTTGATAGTTGTACGAGAAAATGGGCGAGATGCTGTGGCGAATCTTGGTGAACCCGGCAAACCCGGGGAGAAAGGCGTAAAACGTCGGCGCAATCGAGGCCCCCAGGCTGAAGCGCTTGCCCTGGTGGACAAACCCACCCCCCGTCGCGCTGTTGCGCAGCGCGAAGGGCGCCGAGCCGAGCGCGTTCGCAATCCCCAGGTTCGGCGCGAACTTCCAGGTCGATCGGAAGAAAAACGGAAGCTGGATCGACGTATTCCAGTCGAAGGTCGTGCTGAACCCTCCGTTGTGCACCTGATTCACAGTGATGGAGTCATTGGGCTCGGGGGTATCCAGATTCGGTATCCGGAACGTTCCGACGGAGCGGCCGGTCGAATCGCGATCGTTGACATCGACGCTCAGCGGCAGCTTGAACCCGCCGATCCGAAACGGGGTGTCGAGGTGGAACGTGGAGGTCCGGGTGCCACCCGTCAATTTTCTGGTTTCGACGGTGTCAGCCGCACCAGGGACTAGCAGTGGCGTCAGCGGAGTCTTGAACGTATAGGTGTTGTTGAACGTCACCCCCGGAGACCACGTGATGCTGCGACCGATGTCGATCGGGTTTGGGCTCAAGGTCAGCGTCGGAAGCGACATATCCCCGCTTCCGTCGTTGATCTTCTGGCGCCGGTTGAGTCCGGCGTTCAGCGTGCCCCACGAAAATCGCTTGGTGAAGTTGCCGGTGCTGCGGATATCCTGGGTCGTCACCAGCGGGTCGATCGAATTCCGCGCCACCAGCTGCGCGTTGGTGGTGTAGCTGACGTTGAGGTTGAGCGTGGTGGAGACGTTGAACTGCTGCACGTGATGCCAGTCGATCGAGTGGGAGCTGCCACCGCCGCTCTGGCGCTGCTCGGCGTAGGTCGCTCCACCGGTGATGAAACGGTTCCGAATCCGGTAATTCGCGGTGACGCCGAACTGCAGGTACCGCTTGCTGAACCAGTCGAGCTGTACCTGGGCGTCGAAGTAGTCGTTCGGTGCCCAATAGTAGCCGATGTTGGTGATCTGGCGGTTGTAGGTGCGCGAGGAGCGGACGATGTCATTGAAGCCGAATTGCGGAATCAGGATCCCCGAGCGCCGCCCCGGCTTGGTGTCCTGGAACATGAACGGGATCCAGGCAATCGGGACGTCACGGATGTAGAGCACGGCGGGCCGCGCGACCATGATCGACTTGCCCACCCATTTCATCTGGCTCACGGCGAAGTGATAGTGGGGGATCGGCAGGTCGCAGCTGGTGAGCTCCGCGCTGCCCCCGTAGAGCCGGGTGCGGTTGGAGTCCACGGCGAGATTGCCGCGCACGAACCAGTTGCCGCCACTCTCGGTGAAATTGGTGAGCGCTTCGTGCACCACGCCCCGCTCGGTACAGGTGTTGAACCGCGCCGTCGCGCCGATGAGCACCTGGCTGCCCTGGAAGAGATGCGGCTCGCCCTCGGCTTCGACCGAGCAGGCTCCTTCTTGGTAGCGGATCGCCTTGGCCTCGAGTATTGACCCGGCACGCTCCGTCATCGCGTTGCCTTCGAGCTGCACCCGCCGGTCGAGCGCCTGCACGGCCGCGCTGTCGGCCAGGTAGCGGGTCACCGCGTAGCCTTCGAGCAGCTGCAGCTGCGCCATCACCGAGTCGACCCCCGGGAAGCTCTTCTTGGGAGCGGAGGGCAGCCCGAGCCTCCGGGCGCTGGCCGAATCGAGTCGCCGCGCCGAGGCGGGGCGCGTGGTGTCGCCGGGCGTCTGACCCGGGATCGGTCGGGGCTGGCCGGGCCGGAGTCCGGGAATCTGGGCTTTGGCCGGCACCGCGAGACAGCACAGCAGCACGATCGCCGCACCGGTCGCGCCGGCCGCGCGGGCGGCCTCGGCCTTGAGGCGTCGCTTCTGCACCAGCCAGACCCCCGCCACGCCGATCTCGTAGAGCAGCAGCAGCGGAATGGTCAGCATGAACATCGAGAGCACGTCGGTGCCCGGTGAAAGGACCGCGCCGAGCACGAAGCTGCCGACGATGGCGTAGGGGCGGATCCGATTGAGCAGCGGGGTGGCGACGATGCCTAACCCGGCGAGGATGATCATCAGCAGCGGCAGCTCGCAGGAGAGCCCCAGTGCCAGCACCAGCTGCATCACGAACGAGAAGTACGCGTCGAACGTGATCATGGTGTTGAAGGAGCCCTTCTGGAAGCTCAGCAACACCCGCAGAGCCTGCGGCACGATGAACAGGAACGAGAGCACGGCCCCACCGAGAAAGAGCCCCAGTCCCACGAAAAGCGCCGGGACCAGGGTCTTCTTCTCGCGCTCGTAGAGCGCCGGCGACAGGAAGGCCCAGAGCTGCCAGAGAATGATCGGCGAGGCCAGCACCAGCCCGACGATCAGTCCCATCTTGAGCACGATCATGAGCGGCTCGGTGGGCGACAGCACCGTGAGCTGCCCCGAGGGCAGGAATGCCGCGATCGGCCGTTTGATCACATCGATGAGCCGGAAGCGATCCACCAGCCACAGCCCGACGGCAAAACACCCGACGACCGCGAGCAGGCTCCGCAGGATGCGCTTGCGAAGCTCCTCGAGATGGTCGAGGAACGGCATTTCACCTGTGGAACGCGGCATGAGCGGGACCGCCTCAGGGACGCAGGTTCTTCAGGCGTTCGCGGGCAAGGTCCGCGTCGTCGGAGGTGGCGTATTCGCGAATCAGACGGTCGTAGTAGCCCCGCGCTGCCGCTGCATTCTTGCGGCCCTCTTCGATCCGCCCCATGCGAAGCAGCGCAGTCGAAGCGCGCGGGCTGGTCTTGAACTTGGCGGGGACCTGCGAGTAATACGCAATCGCGGAATCGGGGGCTTCGCTGGCGAAGCTTTCACCAATATAGAAGAGTGCGTCGGCCACCAGCGGGTTGGTCGGGTACGTCTTGATCAGCTCCTGCCATCCCATCCGTGCCGTCCCCATTGCGCCGCGCACCTGCTGGCTTCGCGCGCTCTGATAGATCTGGTCGGCGCTCGGAGCGCTCCCCTCCCCGGGGCGCGCCGTCGTGTCGGGATGCGGACTGACTCCCGCGGCGGTGGATTGCTCTTCGCGCTGGTCGATTTGGGCCTTGAGCTGCGTGAGCCGGGTCTGGCTCTGCCCGGTGAGCTCCTGCACCTGGAGCATCTGGCGCTGCAGATCGGTGAACTCTCCCGTCACCCGGACGTCCAGCGCGCGGAGCGCTTCTCGGCCCGCCGCGACCGAATCGATGATCCGCTGTTGCAAGGTAATGACGGCGGCGAGCGCCGCGGCGCGCGCGGAATCCCGCCGCGCTGTTTCCACCCGCAGGGTGCGGAGTTCGCTCTGGAGCAGGTCGACCTGTCCCTTGGTGGCACACCCGGCAACGGCGGCGAAGCCGGAGAGCAGCAGCGCCGCCGGGTGTCTCCGCATTACGGGCGGACCAGCCGGTCGCCGCCGGCGATGATCTCGAATTCATCGCGGCGGTTCTTGGCCCATGCGGCTTCGTTGTCCGCGGGATCGATGGGGCGCTCTTCCCCGAACGAGGTGACGTCGATCCGGCTGCCGTCGATGCCCTTCCCCTCGAGGTAGCGCTTGGCCGCCAGCGAGCGCTTGTTGCCGAGCACCAGGTTGTACTCGTCGGAGCCCCGGTCATCGGCGTGGCCGCTGATCCGGATGCGGAGCGCCGGGTTAGCCTTCATGATCGCGGCCTTGGCGTCGAGGATCGGCTTGTCCTCGTCCTTGATCAGGTCCTTGTCGAGGTCGAAGTGAATCATGGTGCCCAGTTCCGCGGTGACTGCCGCGGTGATCGCGCTGGCGCTGTTCCCTCCCGACGGCGCCGGGGCCGGCGGTGGGGCGGGCGGGTTACTCGGCGGCGGGTTGGGCGAGCCCGGCTGCGGCTGCGGCACGACCGCCGGCGTGTTCTTGTGGCACGCCGCCACCGAGAGAGCGAGCAGGAGCGGAACCAGTTGGTAGCCTCGGCGCATGATTCGACTCCGGAGTGCTAAGGGTCCTAGTGAGTGCGCGACAGCGAACGCGACCACGCCGGCAACCGGGAGGTGGCAGGCGTCAGGAGCTGCCGCACGCGGTTGGTTTCGGTATCCACGACGAACAATTGCCGCCGGCCGGTCCGGTTCGACACGAACACGAGGTGCCGGCTATCGGGGGCCCAGCTCGGGTCTTCGTTCCGCCCCGACGACGTGAGCTGTTTGAGGCGACGACCGGCCAGATCGAAGATCCAGACTTGAGGAGTGCCGCCCACTTCGCGATGAAACGCGATCGCGGTGCCGTCGGGAGACCATTCCGGTGCGTTCGAGTTTCCGGTCTGGCCGTAGTCGAAGGGCACCAGCAGCTCCTGGTCGGTGCCATCGGGGGCCATCACGTAGATCTGCTGGCCTCCGGCGCGCGTCGAGACGAAGACGACCCGCCTTCCGTCCGGAGAATAGGCAGGGGAGAAGTTTTCTGCAAACCGTCCGCTGGTGAGTGGCTCGACGCAGCAAAGGTCCTGTACGTTCACGACATACAGCCGCGCCCCGGCGTCGGACATCCGGGCAAAAAGCAGGCTCTTGCCGTCCGGAGCAAAGGCGGGTGTAATGTTCTGACTCGCCGCGGTGCTGGGGAGTACCGTGCGCGTCCCGCTCGAGAGCGTCTGCACGACGATCGGCTTCGAGCCATCCTTGAGCAGCTGGCTGTAGGCGACCTTGCTGCCGTCGGGGGACCACGCCGGCGACATCGCCTCGGTCCCCGCCGGAGTGACCGGGGCGAGCCCACCGCCGTCGCTGTCGACCCGCCAGATCCTGCGATCGTCGTTGTTGAGAAAGAGCATCCGGGTCGCAGCGATGCCAGGTTGCCCCGTCGCCAGGCGAATGATCTCGTCGGAAAGCGCATGGATGCTCATGCGCGCCTCGCCGACTCCGGAACGGTCGACCGCCAGGACCAGCTCCCCCTTCACTTGTTCCGCGGCGAGATCGTACAAGCGCATGCGCACGAAGCTCCCCGTCGCCGGGGCGAGGTCGACGGCGAGCGCGGCGCCAAGCGTCCGGAAGTACGCGTAATTGATCGTGGCGGTCGTGCCGCTGGAGCTCCCCTGACCTGGCGGCGGCTGGGTCAGCGGAATCACCTCGAAGCGATCGCTGTAGTCGAGGTCCCGGGCGACGATCGCCTGCACCGAGTCGAGTCCGAGCGCGGGAAGCACCACTAACCCGGGGCGTACGCCGGGGGCGTAGGTAATCCCGACGCGGACGGTGTCCTGCGCGCGCAATGCACCGGCGCCGACAAGGACCACCGTCAGCCCAACGAGGAATCGGAGCACTCTGGCCCTCTTCACGGCGTCCGCCTCGGCGTGAACACGAAGCTGATCTGCAGATAGTCGGCGGGATAACCCGCCGGCAACGGCCCGAACGCCTTGGTTGAGGCCGCGACATCGACCGCGGCGCGGGCTTCCTGGTCGAACGAGAAGCTGTGCGATGAGCTCAGGACCTGGATGTCCTTGACCGTGCCGTCGCGCAGGATCACGAAGCCCACTTCCGTCGTCAGCGGGGCGTTGCCGGTGGGCCGGTTCCAGCGCCGGTAGATCTGGGCGACGAGGTTCCGGAGATACTCGGGATACGGAAACGCCTTCCCCTTGAGATCGACATTGGCGATGTCCGAGCCCGTGCTCGGTGTTTCGCCGGGAAGCGGAGTCACCGGAGCGGCAGTCTTCGCCACCTTCGTCCTCGGCTCCGCGGGCGTGGTCGGTCTGACCGGAGCCGACCTTGCCTTGACTTTGGGAACCGGTGCTGGAGCGGGAGGAGTGGGCGCGGCCTCGGGTGCCGGTCTGGACGTACCGCGAATCGCTGGCGCCGCGACCAGCTCCACGGCATACATCGGCGGCGAAGGTCTCGGACCCGCCGCCACCGACAAGAGCAGCGCGAGGATCGCCCCCAGGTGGATGACGATCGTTCCGGTCAGGCCGGCCCAGAATGCGCCTCGGGGCAGCCGCTCGGCTCGCACGCTCAGCGGGAGATCTCCTCTTCTTCCGTGGTGAGGTTGATCTTGGTCACGCCGGCCGCTTGCATCGCGGACATGACCCGGACGACGTCGCCATAGGTGCCCCGGCGATCCGCCCTCAGATAGACGTTCGAGGTTCCCCGCTTGGCCACAAGCGCCTTGAAGCTCGCGCGAAAGTCCTCGTAGCTCACCCGCGTCTGATCGACGAAGATCCGCCCCTGTCGATCCACGGTGACCACGATGCCCTCATTGGCCTGGAGCGGCTGGCCCTGGGCTTTGGGCAGCTGAATCGGAACGCCGCCCTGCATCATCGGAGCGGTGATCATGAAAATGATCAGCAGCACGAACGCGACGTCGACCAGCGAGGTGACGTTGATGTCCGCCGTCGGCAGCAGCTTGCGCCGGTGCCCGCCGAGTCCGCCGAGACTTCCCGCCATCTAGAGCAACCCTTCGCGCGCCATCCAGCCCACCAGCGCGTTACCGAATCCCTCGAGCTCCGATTCGAATTCGCCCACCTTGCCCGAGAAGTAGTTGTAGGCGATCAGGGCCGGAATCGCCGAGGCGAGACCGGCGACCGTCGTTACCAGTGCCTCGGCAACGCCCGGAGCGACGGCGGCGAGATTGCCCGAGCCTCCCGCGGAGATGCCGATGAAGGCGTCCATGACGCCGAGCACCGTGCCCAACAGGCCGAGCAACGGACTCACCGCACCGATCGTGGCGAGCCAGGTGACGTAGTGAGCGGCCTGATCGCGCTCCTCGGCGACCCCTTTGCCCAGCACCATCTTGAGCGCCTCGAGCTGTGACGGTGACAGCGCGCCCTGGCCCGTCCCTTCTTCGCGCAGCACACCGGGCTGCAGCTGCGAGTAGAAGCTCAGCCCCTCGCGAAACAACCGATTGAAGGGAGAGGAAGGCAGCTTGACCGCCGAGCGATACGCCTCCTGCAGCCGCGGCGAGCGCCCCAGCTCCTGGAGAAAGCGCGCCGACTGCGCGCGGAGACGGCGGAACTGAAACCACTTCACGCCGATGAGAAACCAGGATGCCAGCGAGAACACGATCGTCACCGCGAGCACGATTTTGGTCTCGGGACTCGAGCTCTGCACGAGCTCCCACGGGTTTCTCGGCGTGCGCGCGACCGCCTGAAGCAGCATCATCGCGGAAAGATAGACCCGTGCCACTCAAAAAACGTCGCGCCCCGCAGCATCAGAACGACGCTGCGGGGCACGAGGAGAGGGGGACCGAGAACAGAATCAGCCCGGCAGCTTCGCAACCAGTTTGACCCGCGTACCTGGCGGCACGTCGGGCGAGACGACGTTGCGCACCTTCACCGTGGCGGTCCGCTCGCGCACGTGAACGACCTGCAGGGTCACCATGGTTTCGTCGACGGCGTCGGCCGCGGCCCGCGGCTGCGGGCCCGGCGCCCGGCGGGCCTCGAAGAGATCACCCAGGGCGACACCGTCTTTCTTGCCGATGTCGAGGAAGAGGATCTGCTGCGGCTCGCGGAGCTCACGAAGGTCGCGCGCCACCAGCACGTGGCCCTCGAGACCGTTACTGACCTTCTGGTACGACGGGGTGCCGGGATCCGTGAACTTCTCGGCGGGCAGGACGGCCTGGCTGACGCGAATCGGGCCGTAGACCGCGATCACGTCGCCGATGGCCTGGGTGCCGTTGCTGCCGGTAACCCGCACCATGCCGGTCGGTACCACGATTTCACCGAAGCCGACCGGCCCTTCGCGTCGATCGGCGACGAGCAGCGTATCGCCCACGGCGTAGTGGCCACCGGCGGGCGGCTGCACCGCCACCTTGGTGAAGAGCTGGACCGCGGCGCGGGAGTTCGCGGTTTCGATCTGCTCGGGCGTGACCGGCCCCAGCATCGTGCCGAACGGAAACGCCGTGGCTTCGGTCAGAAAACCGCCCGAAAAAAACTCGCCGGAGCGGACCGGATGGAACTTCACCTCGCGATAGGTGCTGAAGGCATTCCGCACGATGGCCGTCTTGCGCGGGCGGAAGAGCTCCATGCCCTCTTCCTCGTTGCCTTCGCCTACAACGGTGATCGGCGTCGACGGCGGCGGGGTGTCGACAGCCTGGCGCGGCGGTGTGGCTGCGGGAGCCGGGGATGGCGCGGGCTCCGCTTTTGCCGGGGGCGGAGTATCCTGGGCCGGAACCGCGGTTTGTCCCGCCGCGGCCGCGAGCTTGAGCACTTCGCCGGGATAGATCCAGTGCGGATCTTCCACGACGTCGGTGTTCAGCTTGTAGATCTGGGGCCAGAGGAGGGGGTCGCCGAGGAAAGTCCGTGAGACTTCCCAGAGCGTATCGCCCTTCTTAACCGTGTAGGTGCTCGGCTTGGCCGCCTGCGCGGGGAACGCCGACGGTGCGGCAAGTCCGAGCAGCAGCGCGAAACTAGAACGGGAGATCGTCGTCCTCTGCATCGAGTGCCTCCGGGAAATCATCGAAGGACTCTTCCTTGGCAGAGCTCTTGGCAGCCGCTCCCGCGCCCGCCTTCGACGCGGCGTACGACTCACCGCCATCTCCCCTGCCGGAAAGAAGAATCAACTCGCGAGCGATGATCTCCGTGGTGTACCGGGTCTGGCCTTCCTTGTCCTGCCAGGTCCGGTACTCGATGCTGCCTTCGACGAAGACCTTGTCGCCCTTCTTGCAGTAGCGCTCGGCGATGTCAGCAAGTTTCGAGCCCTTGTTGTTCCAAAGTACAACGCGATGCCATTCCGTCTTTTCCTGCTTGTCCCCGGACGTGCCGGTCCATTGCCGGCTGGTGGCAAGCGAGAAATTGGCGACGCGGTTGCCGTTCGCGATACTGCGTACCTCGGGATCGGCGCCGAGGTTGCCGATCAACTGCACGCGATTGAGACTCCGGCTCATGGGTTCCTCCTGATCCTCTGTTGAAGCATTGGGTCGGCCTGTGGACCCGTCCATCATAGCGATTTGCTAAGTCATTCGACCAACCAAAGATACGCTCAAGTACCCGGAATTCCGCAGGGGGACAGTGCAACGCGCAGCACCAGCGCGTCCTCCGCCGGATTGCGATAATAACGAGGCCGCAAGCCCACCGGTCTGAACCCTTGCCCGCGGTACAACTCGATGGCCGCGCGATTCGACTCCCGCACCTCGAGGTACAGCTCCCGAACTCCTTCGTTACCGAGTGCGTTCCAGACTGCGAGCAGGAGCCGGCGCCCGATTCCGCGACGCCGGAGCTCGGGCCGAACCGCGAGGTCCAGTATTTCGCCTTCCTCTCCCGAGATCCGGGCCATCACGTACCCGACAATCCTGTCCTGATCTTCGGCCACGAAAGCTCGTGCAGTTTCATATTGAATCGTCTCGCGGATCCCCGCCGCAGTCCAGGGATCGCTGAAACAGACCCGCTCGAGCTCAGCGAGGCTCGGCACATCAGCGAGTGAAACTGGACGGATCCGATAGTGCGCGTCCATGCGCCGCCTCCCAGCGGATCTGTGCTTCGGCGAGCCGACCGTAGCGCGGCTCCCAGCGTTCGGGCCGGGCGACCGGCTCCGCCCCGCCTGCAACGTCCTGGAGGGAAAGCAGCGCCGTGGCGGTGGGCAGGCTCTGTACTCCGCGAATCAGCGGTACCGCGAACTGATCCGCAAGCCGGTCCACCAGCTTCTCCGGCGCGTCGGCCACGAGGAGATCCGGCGTTTCCCCGTGCAGCTACTCCGGCGTCGCGAGCGTCGGTGCGAGGAGCGTCGTCACCGAACGCGGGAGGTCGACGCGGTAGCACGCGGCGTAGAGCTCACCGCGGAGGGCCGAGGTCGCCACTAACACGCGAGCGCCGTGCAGCGGCGCCGCTCCGGCGGCCCGCACCATCAGCGTCGAGGCGCTCCAC
>CAYNNS010000094.1:0-10697 GCA_964398345.1 uncultured Gemmatimonas sp.
CCACGTCCTCTTCGGCGCCGCTCACCGAGGGGATCGCGACCAGCTCCTTAAGAAGCGCGATCTCCGTCGGCAAGATCCACTCCGAGATAGGTCGCCTTTTCCTTGCGGCCCACGATCATGGTGCCCGCGCCCGAGCCGGTAAAGACCTCGAGCAGGAGCGAGTCGTGCAGCCGCCCGTCGATGATATGGGTGCGCTCGACCCCGCCGGTCGCCGCGCGGATGCAGGCCTCGACCTTGGGCCGCATGCCGCCCTCGATCCGCCCCGACTTGAGCAGCTCGGTGAGGTCGTCGGGATCGGCGAAGGCGACGAGGCTGGAGGGGTCGTTGCGGTCGCGTAACACGCCGGCTGCGCCGGTGAGAAAGATCAGCTTCTCGGCCTTGAGCGCGATGGCGAGGGTCTCGGCGACGGTGTCGGCATTCACATTGTAGACGTTGCCGTCGCCGTCGCCCGCGAGCGAGGCGACCACCGGCACGAAGCGCGCCTCGAGCAACGTGAACAGCACCCGCGGGTCGACGCCGTCGATGTCACCGACGTGCCCGTAGTCGACCATCCGGGTGGTGCCGTCGTCCGCGGTCACGCTCACCGGCGGGCGGCGGTGCGCGGTGATGAGGTCGGCGTCCACCCCCGACACGCCGACCCCCTGCACCTGGTGCGAGCGCAGCGCCGAAAGCAGCTCGGTCGAGAGCAGGCCGGGGTAGACGAGCTTGGCAACTTCGAGCGCGGCGTCGTCGGTAACCCGCCGCCCCGCGACCAGCTGCGGCTCGTGGCCGAGCCGGCGGAGCAACGCCGAGGCCTGCGGCCCGCCGCCGTGGACCACCACGATGCGGATGCCGAGCGAGTGCAGCAGGGCCAGCTGCCCGGCGACGTGATCGAGCGCTTCGACGTCGCTGAGCACATCGCCGCCGAGCTTCACGACGAAGATGTGGTCGCGATAGGCGCGCACATAGCGGAGCGCGCCTTTCAACCCGGCGATTCCCTTGGCGGAGTCGAGCATGGGATCCTCGGCTATCAGCTATCGGCTATCGGACAACAGCTCGAGCAGCAGCGCGCGTTGCGCGTGCAGCCGGTTTTCCGCCTGGTCATAGACCACGCTGCGCGGCCCGTCGAGCACGGCGTCGTCGATCTCGACGTTGCGACGGACCGGGAGGCAATGCATGACGATCGCCTTGCCGGGGTCGCGCATCCGCCAATCGCGATGGGGCTCGCGCAGCGCGCGCTCCTCTTCGATCCGGCCGAAGCGGGAGAGCGAACCCCAGGACTTCACGTAGATGGCGGCGGCGTCCTGCACCGCCTCGGCGCGATCGTTCACCACCTTCGCCGAGCCGCCCCGCGCGGCCGCGAGCTGCTTGATGGCTTTGACGTCGTCGGGGTCGAGCTCGAAGCCCGGGGGATGGGCGATCACGACCTCCATGCCGAGCTGCGCCGCGGCGAGCGCGGCGCTGGCGGGCACCGCGGTGGGCAGCGGCTTGGGATGCCAGGCCCACTGCAGCACGAACTTCTTGCCGCGGGTTTCACCGAGTTTTTCCCGCAGGGTGAGAGCATCGGCGAGGCCCTGGCAGGGGTGGCGCCGCACCGATTCGAGGTTGATGACGGGCTTGTCGCAGTAGGTCGCGAAGTTGCGGATGATGCGATCTTCGCGCTCGAGGTTCCAGCGCGTCCCTTTGGGGAAGCTGCGCACGGCGACGGCGTCGGCATAGCGGCCCAGCACCCGCGCGGCATCGATCAGGTGCTCCACCCCGGCGCCATCCATCACCGCGCCCGGCTCGGTCTCGAGGGTCCAGCTTCCCTTCCCCGGCTCGAGCACGAGCGCGTGGCCGCCGTGCAGGAACATCGCGGCCTCGAAGCTGGAGCGGGTGCGGAGACTGGGATCGAGGAACACCATCGCGAGGATCTTGCGCTCGAGCCCGCCGGGCCGCTCGCCCCGTTTGACGCGGCTCGCGAGATCGAGCAGGCCTTCGATGGCGTCGGGCGACCACTCCTCGGTCGCGAGAAAATCGCGTTTGGTCATGACAGCACCTTGTCGAGGGCCGCGAGCAGCAGATCGGCCTCCTCGACGGAAAAGTTGAGCGGCGGAAGCAGCCGGAGAATCGCGGGGTCGGACGCCGTGCCGGTCAGCACGCGGTGACCGAAGAGCGCGCGCTGAATCTCCGCGGCGGGACGCGGCATGCGGAGCCCCAGCAGCAGACCGAGCCCCTGCACATCGAGGCCGCGGCCGCAGGCCCACTCGCGCAGGTGGCCGCTCACCCGTCTGACGTTGTCGTAGAGTCCCTCACTATCGATCACCTCGAGCGTCGCGAGCGCGGCGGCACAGATGACGGGTCCGCCGCCGAAGGTGCTGCCGAGATCGCCGGGGACGAGCGTGTCGGTGATGGCGCGCGTGGCCACCAGGGCGCCGATGGGTAGCCCGGATGCGAGTCCCTTGGCGAGCGATAGCATGTCCGGTGTAACCGAGTAGACCTCGGCGGCGGTGAAGGCGCCGGAGCGGCCCACGCCGCACTGGATCTCGTCGAAGATCAGCGCCGCTCCGGCGCGATCGCACGCGGCACGCGCGGCACGGAGGAACTCCGGCGAGCAATCGCGGGCACCCGTGAGACCCTGCACCGGCTCGACGATGACCGCGGCGACGGTCTGGTCGACCGCGGCCTCGAGGGCGGCGACGTCGTTGAAGGGGACTTTGTGCGACAGCGGCAGGCCGGCGCGCAACGCGCCGGCTTCGTACTTGGCTCCATCGGTGACCGCGAGACACGCGGCGGTGCGCCCGTGCCAGCCGCCAGCGACGGAGACGATCTTCTGGCGGCCGGTCGCCTTGCGCGCGAGTGCCAGCGCGTTCTCGTTGGCCTCCGCGCCCGAATTGCAGAAGAACACCCGCGACAGGTCGCCGGGGCAGCGCTCGGCGAGGCGGTCGGCGAGCGCTTCGCGAAGGCGCAACGGAACCGCGGTCGAGTAGAAGAGCAGCGATGCGGCCTGGCGCTGGATCGCCGCGACAACGTGCGGATGCGCGTGACCGGTGGATGCGACCGCATGACCGCCGTAGGCGTCGAGCCACTCGTTGCCCTGCTCGTCGACGAGCCAGGAACCGTGACCGGACACCGCGGTGAGCGGCATCTGGGCATAGACGGGAAGCCAGGCGGGACCGTGGAGCACGTGGGTAGGGGTGAGGGTGAGTGGTGAGTGGTGAGTGGTGAGTGGTCAAATGGGAAGCGGGCCGGCCTGTACCAGTCCAGCGGTCTCCGCGATCCCGAGCGCGAGGTTCATCGCCTGCACCGCCTGGCCGCCGGCGCCCTTCACCAGGTTGTCGATCGCGACGGAAACCTGGACTTCCCGGCCGTCGGGCGACCCAACCGCGTGGAGCAGAGCAAGGTTGGTTCCCACCACGTGGGTGAGCTCGGGCGGCTGGGCCACGACGCGGACGAAGGGCCGGCCGGCGTACGCAGCGCCGAAGCGCGCGGCGAGGTCTGCGACCGGCTCGGCGAGGGTCGCGTGCAGCGTCGCGTAGATCCCGCGGACGAAGGGCCCGGAATGGGTCAGGAGCCGCGCTGATGCTTGCGGGTTCGTGGTCCAGCCGCGCCACTGCTCGAGGATCTCGCCTTCGTGGCGGTGACCCAGCACGGAATAGGCAAAGACGTTGTGGGCGCGAGCGGGGTGATGCGTCGTGGGCTTGGGGTGGACCCCCGCGCCGCTCGAGCCGGTGATCGCGAAGACCGCGGGAGGAGCCGCGAGCCGCACCCCCGCGAGCGGATAGAGCGCGAGCTGTGCGGCGGTGGCGAAACAGCCCGGCGCGGCGAGCGCCGGGGCTCCCCGCAGCCCGGTTCCTAACACGTCGGCGAGGGCGTAGCGGAAGCGGTGCACCAGCGCCGGAACCGGGTGGGCGCCGTAGTAGCGCTCGTGCAGGCGGCCATCCTGAATGCGGAAGTCGGCGGCGAGGTCGACGACGAGCCCGGGTCCGGCGTCGACGACCTCCGCCATGACCTCAGACGACTGGCCGTGCTCCAGGGCGAAGAACACCACGTCGGCGCCCCGCGCGGCCTCGACGGCGGACATGCCGCTGAAGCGCGCCTCGGTCAGCAGGGCCAGCGCGGGGTGGATCTCGGCGACGCCCTTGCCGGCCTGGCTCCGGCTGGTGGCGGTGCACTGGCGTACCTCCGGGTGCTGCAGCACGAGGCGGAGCAGCTCGCCGCCGACATAACCCGCGGCCCCGATCACCGCCACCCTCATCAGGCCGCTCCCAGCGGCGAGGCCGCGAGGGCCTCGCGCACCATCGCGACGAGCCCCGCCGCGTCGCGCAGGGCATTGTGGGCCGGCAATCCCAGCTGGGTGGCGATGTAGTCCCGCCCGACCTGGTTGTCGGTGGCGGGGCCGGTGAAGCAGGTGATCGGGCGATGGAACTCGTGGGTAAAGAGCTGCTGCGCCCCCCAGCAGCCGACCGGGTCGGGCGCGGCGACGACGTGCGCCGCCGCGAGCCCCATGAGCCCGTCGTCGAGCAGGATGTCCTGCACGCCGTACTCGCCGAGGATCCCGTCGCCCAGCTCGGCGACGATCACATCGGGCCGGGTGGTGCGCTCCTTCGCCAGACGATTGAGTAACCCGCGGGCCACCGGCACGGTCATGCCGGCGTGGGTGCTCGCCGCGCCGGCGTCGTTGAAGGTGAGCGCCGCCACGGCCCCGGCATCCAGCATGGAAAGCGTATCGCGCATCAGGGAGACCCCGGTGAGCTTGCAGGCCGCAACCCGGAGGCCGGAGCGCGCCAGGCCGCGCACCAGTTCGGTCGCCGCGACGGTCTTGCCGGCGTTCATGCAGGTACCGGCGACATAGACGACGGGGATGCCGCACTCGAGCGTCTCGGCCGGGGGCACGGCGCCGTCGGCGATGGTAGCGGGGTGGCCGATGCGGTCGCCGAGATCGGGGAAGGCCAGCACCGCACCGAGCACTTCGGCGCGGAACGGCGGACCGATGTCGGGGTTGGACGACGTGCAGCGGCCGAGGATGCCCCCGAGGTTGAGCACGTTGATCACGTCGCCCACGGCGATCCGCTCCGGCACTTCCCCGGCGTAGCCCCGCAGCGCGCGGCGGGAGCCGAGCGTGCCGGCGAGCACGTCACCGGCGCGGAGCGAGACCATGCGTCCGGAGAGATCCTCGACGGTGTTGTAGGTCGATTTGTCCTCGAGAATTCGTACCGCGAGCACAAAGCCCTCGTGCGCGGTAATGGCCTCACCCACGATCACGTCATGCGCGAGGCGGGCGTTCTTGGTCGAGGAAGCAATCCGGTCGAGCCGGAGGCGCGTGGTACGCACCACTAGCGTGACCCGTGACCGGTGACCGGTGACCCGTCACCCGGCCTCCCCGCCTTCCCCGCCCTCTCAGCCAGCAGGGCTGGGATCGCGCCGATCCGGGCGAACGCGCGCGCCTCCTCGCCGCTCCAGAGCCGGTTTTCCTCGCCGTAGGTCGCGACCGAGCGATCCATCATGGAGAAGGGGCTGCGGGTGCCGGTGACGAGGAAACGGCCCGGCGCGAGCCGGACGCGGGTCTCTCCGGTCACCCGCTGCTGCGAGCTCATGAAAAGCGCCTCGATGTCGCGCAGCGCGGGGTCGAAGTAGTGACCCTCGTGCAGCCGGTCGCCGTAGAAGCGCCCCAGCTGATCCTTCCAGAAGATCTGCCACTTGGTGAGCACCAGTTTCTCGAGCTCGCGGTGCGCCGCGATGAGCAGCAGCGCGGCGCCGGCCTCGAAGCCGATGCGCCCCTTGATGCCGAGCGCGGTCTCGCCGACGTGGATGTTGCGGCCCAGCCCGTAGCTCGCACCGAGGGCGCTCAGCGCGGCGACGAGCTCCGGCCCGGCGACGTCCTTGCCGTCGAGCTGCCGCGGCACGCCTTCGACCCAGCCGATCACGAGCTCGCGCGGGGCGGGCGCGTCGGCCGGCGGCTCGAGCAGCTCGTCGGGCGGTCCGGCCCAGGTGTCGTGGGTCCAGCCGCCGCCCCAGGTGGTGCCCCAGAGTCCCGCGTTGATGCTGTAGGCGGTGGCCTTGGCGGGGACCGGCAGCTGGCGGGCTTCGAGATACGCGATGGCCAGCTCGCGGGAGAGCGACTCATCGCGGATCGGCGTGAGGATGTCGAGCTCGGGGGCGAGGACCCGGAGGGCGATGTCGAAGCGGATCTGGTCGTTGCCGGCGCCGGTCGAGCCGTGGGCGACGGCGCGCGCTCCGATCTGCCGGGCGACCGCGATCACGGAGATGGCCTGCTGGGTACGCTCGGCGGCGACGGAGAGCGGGTAGACCTCGCCGCGGAGCACGTTGCCCTGGATGAGATAGCGGACGAAGCGCTCGAAGACCTCCCCGCGGGCATCGATCTCGTGGTGCGCCGCCGCGCCGACCGCGCGCGACTGGCGGGCGATGCCGGCGCGCTCCTCAGGGGAGCTGCCGCCGGTGTTGACGTAGACCGTATGGACGGCGTAGCCCTGCTCGGCGAGCCGGGGGACGCAGTACGACGTATCGAGCCCGCCGGAGAAGGCGAGCGCTACCGACGGTTGCTGCATAATGCATAATTATGCGATCGCGCCGGCGAAAGCGCAACCCGCGGCTCAGGCGCGGTGCGGCCGGCGGAAGAGGGTGCCGAAGAATCCCCCCACCACACCCGCGACGATCCCGGTCACCGTGCCGACCAGCACGGTGACGAGGGGCGAGGGGGTTGCCTGCCCCGTGAGCCAGGCGATGAGCGCGCCGAGCAGGCTGCTGATGCCCCCGGCGCAGGCGCCGCCGACCAGGGCGGTGGGCAGCGGGGTACCGGGAATCCAGAGCCCGAAGAGCAAACCGGCCAGCACCGCCAGCAGGGTGCCGAGGATGGGATAGAGATTGCCCTGCTGCAACACGGGAAACGCGAGGCCCAGCAGCACCATCGCCGCCTGCAGCACCGAACCGAGAGCCGTCGCGCGACGGAAGGCCTTGCGTTCCATGCGAGCTCCCCAATGAGACTAGCTGCAGAGTACCCGCGACTGCACCAGCTCGGCGTCGGCGGGGCGGCCGAACTGCAGCCGATCGTAGCCCCGCGTCATGGTCACCGCGAGACAACCCTGCCGGCGGACGAAGCGCCGGAAGAACACGATACAGCCCCGCGCATCGCAACCGGCCAGCGCCGCCCGGGGCTCGATGCTGTAGCGGCGCTGATTGGCGAGCAGACTCCAGCTGCCGATCTCGAAGGGCTCGCGCACCAGCATGCCGGTGTCGCGCGTGGCGGGTGTCGGCGTATAGCCGTTGTGGAGCACGTACGCTTCGGCGCAGGCCCGCACGACGGCGAGGGTCGCGGGAGGCACGTCGAGTGGCGGCAGACAGCGACGCGGATCACGCGCGTCGAAACGGACCGCTCGCGGCGCCGCGGACTCCGGCTTCCCGTTGTGACAGGCCGCGCACGCCAGCGCCACCCGCCAGCTCAGGGCAGCGCAGCGATACACTCGATTTCGAGGCGGCCTCCGCGGACCAGGCCGCTGGCACCGAACGCACTGCGCGCCGGCTTGTGCACCGGGAAGAAGGTCACGTAGACGCCGTTCATCTTGGCCCACTCCCCGATGTCGGCCAGCATGACCAGGCACTTCACCACGTGATCCATGTCGGACCCGTTGGCCTGCAGGATGTTCTTGATGTTGCTGAGCGCCTGCCGGGTTTCGGCTTCGATACCACCCGGCACGAGATTGCCGGTGCTGTCGGTGCCGAGCTGACCGGAGAGATACAGCACGTTTCCCACTCGCACCGCCGGCGAAAACGGCAGGTTCGCCGCGGCGCCGGTGGGCGCGATCCACTGGACCGCCGGCTTGTTCTGCGCCGCGAGCGACAGGGTGAGCGTCACCGTGAGCAGTGGAGCTGCGAAGAGCGCACGCATCGAGGCCTCGAGGGATCGGGTCGAAGGGGACAAGTTCCCGCGCCGGTCGCCGTCTGTCAAACCGGTGACTATTGGGGCTTCTGGTTGCGAGGATCGTCCCTGGGATTGACGTAGGTCACCGTCCAGGGTCCCTGGCCATGCAGCTGCAGCACGGTTTCGACCTCGAACCAGGCGTAGTGCCGGGTCCCCGCGACCCAGTAGCCGAAGGACCCAGTGGTCAGCCGTTCGGTCTTCGCGGAGTCGAACTTCTCGCCCATACCGAGATGGAGCGCCCCGTAGACGACGGTGGCGTGCTCGGTCTGCGAGTGGAAATGCGCTCCAACGCGGGTCCCGGCGGGAAACTTCAGCCGCATGGTGAACAGGCCGGGTTTGGTGGGATCCCCCTCGAGCACGGCCATCTGGACGCCCTTCGGCATCGAGGGTGAGCCGGGGCCCCACTGGAGCGTACCGGCGGGATACAGCTTCATGGGCCCCTGGGCCAGCAGGCCGGCGGAGGGCGCGAGCAGCACGGCGAGCAGCGGCGCGATACGCATGACAGGGTTCTCCAGTGCGGGTGAGGTTCAGGCCTTGCCGTAGACGGGGATCAGGGCGCCCGCGGTCAGCCGATTGTCGGGCGACGCCAGCCACAGGATAGCGCGGGCCAGCTCCTCGGGCCGGGGCCAGCGGGTAAAGTCGGCGCCGGGCATGGCGGCGCGGTTGGCCGGCGTGTCGATGATCGCGGGCAGGATGGCGTTCACCAGAATGCCTTCCTTGCGGACTTCTTCGGCGAGCGCGCGCGTCAGCGCCGCGACGCCGGCCTTCGCCACGGTGTAGGCCGCCATCCCCGCTGCCGGTGCCTCGATGACCCGGGCGGCGACGTTGACGATCCGCCCTGCGCCGAGCTTCCGCATCGCCTTGATCGCCTCGCGGCAGCAGAGGAACGCCGTCACCAGGTTGAGCTCCAGCTGCTGCAGGAGGTCGGCTCGACTGGTCTCGGCGATCGGCTTCGCCTGGAAGCCGCCGGTGAGGTGAATCGACGCGGCGAGCGGGGGCAGCCCGCCGTAGTAGGCGACGACGGCGCTCTCGTTGGTGAGGTCGACGCTCCCGGTCACTCGCGCCGCGGCATGGGGATGGGTGACGCCGGGGCCACGCACGGGAAGATGGCAGATGACGCCCGTCTCCAGGAATGCGTCCACGACCGCGGGTCCGAGCCCGCCATCGCCGCCGGTAATCACCACGTGGCGCTCGGCGGGGGCGGTGCTCACCGCGCATCCCCGGGACCGCGGACGTCGATCACCACCGTGTCGCGCAGGGCGCCGGCGCTGGCGCGCACCACGTGGCGACCGGGCCGGAGCCGGAGCCGATTGCCGTCGAGGCGGCTGCCGTCGACGGTCCAGCTAACCCGCAGCTCCGCGGGCTGCCCCGCGGCGCGGAGCCCGATGGTGGCGTAGCGCGGGTCCACGCCGGGCACGAAGCGGAAGACGTCCCCCCGGCCCGGCGAGGTGATGTGAAAGCCGAGGCGCACGCTGTCGGCGGCCGGCGCGGGACGGGCGGCGCTCTTGGCCCCGCTCACCGCCGCGAGCTGGCCGCCGCTGGCCCAGTCGGCGAATTCCGGCGGAAGCGCTAACCCGCCACGCGCGTCCTGCCAGTCATCCCGCCGGGCCGGCGCCGTTCCCGGCAGAAACCACTCGGTGGCAGTGGCGCACCAGGGTGTCGCCAGCAGTCCCGAGAGCTGGCACACCGACCGCGGCTGCGCACCGAGCTGCTCCGGGGTAGGCAGCGCGCCGGGAGCATGGCGCCGGGCGGTGAGCAGCGCGGCGCGATGCAGCAGTGGACCGGCGCCGGTGATGCCACTGACGCCTTCCATCGGACGGCCGTCGAAATTGCCCACCCAGACGGCGACGGTGAAGCCCGCGGTGGTGACCACCGCCCAGTTGTCGGTGAAGTGGCGGCTGGTGCCGGTCTTGGCGGCGGCGGGAAAGGGAAACTCGAGCGGCGTGACGGGGCCAAACCCGGGGATCCGGGCCACGGGATCGGCGAGGATGTCGAGGACCAGCACCGCGGCCCCCGGACTCATTACGCGTTGCTCCGCGGGCTCGGGTGGCGCGTCGGCGAGCCAGTGCACCGGACGCCAGACGCCGGCGTTGGCGATGGCGCGGTAGCCGTTGGCGAGCTCGAGCAGGGTGACATCGCCGTTGCCCAACGCCAGGCCGAGGCCGTAGTGCTCCGCGTCGTGATCGAGGGAGCCGAAGCCCGCGCGATGCAGCGTGCGCAAAAGTTCTCCGGGGCCGAGGCGGTGGGCCAGCTCGACGGCGGGCACGTTGAAGGAGCTGGCGAGCGCTTCCCGGGCCCGCACCGGTCCGCGGAAGCGCCGGTCGTAGTCGCGCGGCGCGTAGGGGCCGGTGCTGGTCTGATAGACCGTGGCGATGTCCGGAAGGATCGAGGCCGCGGTGTAGCCGTGGTCGAAGGCGAGCCCGTAGAGGAACGGCTTGAGCGCCGAGCCCGGCTGCCGCGGCGAGCTCACCATGTCGACCTGACCGTTCCCCGGCGCGAAGAAGTCGGGCGATCCCACCCAGGCGAGAATGTCGCCGGTGCGATTGTCGAGCACGACGGCCGCGGCGTGCCGCACCCCGGAGGTCCGCATGGTCGCCACGGTGTGCCGCACCTCGTCCTCGATCGCCTGTTGCAGCGGCAGGTCGAGCGCAGTGCGCAGATCCCCCGCGGGCTGCCGCTCCCGGCCCGCGAGCCGGGAGAGCAGCGCGGCGGTGAAATGCGGGGCGAGGAAATCCTGGGGCGTCCGGGCGAGCAGCACCGGCTCGAGGCACGCGGCCCGGGCTTCGGAGGCGCTCACGAC
>CAYNNS010000095.1:0-10635 GCA_964398345.1 uncultured Gemmatimonas sp.
GGCGAGGGGCGAGGGGCGAGTGGAGCGTGCCAGTCGCGATAACTCGGCGGGATGACGGGCTGCGAATCGAGTGGGACGGCACCGGCCATGTCGCGCTGTTTCCCGCGCGCGAGCTGCGCCTGGCTTGCGCTTGCGCCGAATGTGTGGAAGAAATGAGCGGGCGGCGGCTGCTCGAGCCGGAACGGGTGCCCGCCGACATCCAGCCGCTCCGGATCGATCTCGTCGGAGGCTACGGGATCCGGATCACCTGGAGCGACGGACACAACACCGGGATCTACACCTTCGAGCGGCTGCGGGCCGACTGTCCCTGCCCACGCTGCTCGCTGCGAGACGATTGAGGAGAGCGGATGGTCGTCGGCAGGCGCTTCTGGAATCTGATCTGGTACGGCATCCTGCTACTCGGGGTGTTGGGCCTGGTGTCGTCGCTCTACTGGGGTAAGCGAACCCATTGGAAGAACAACGACGAGGTGATCCGCGCGTTCGGCACCATCACCGTCTCGGTCGGGATGCTCTTCCTGCTCAACCGGATCGCGCCGCTGATCGGGCAGCTCTTGCTCCTGGTGGCGATCGTCTGCTTTGTGGTCGCCTTCGTGCTGGGGCGCCGGCTGCCGCCCTCGCCTCCCAACCCCGAGGACCAGGACGACTCCGGGGAGGGCCGGCGCGCATGAGGGTGACGCAAGGGAGCCTGGCCTCCCTCCTGCTCCTGCTGGCGGGTTATGCCACGCTCGCCGCCCAGGGCCAGCCCGGCGCCGGCACCGGCGGCATCGTCGCGCTGCACCAGGCCGAGCGGATGCTGGGCCACACCAAGCGGGTGCTGATGATCGGCGCCCACCCCGACGACGAAGACACCGAGCTGCTCACCGTGCTGGTGCGCCAGCAGGGCGCCGAGGCCGCCTACCTCTCGCTCTCCCGCGGCGAAGGCGGCCAGAACCTCATCGGCCCCGAGCTGGGCGAAGAGCTCGGCCTGATCCGCACCGAGGAGCTGCTCGGCGCCCGCTCGCTCGACGGCGCCCGGCAGTACTTCAGCCGCGCGTTCGATTTCGGCTTTTCCAAGACCCTCCAGGAAACCGAGCGCTTCTGGCCCCGGGACTCGGTGCTCAAGGACGTGGTGCGGATCGTCCGGCGCTTTCGCCCGCAGCTCCTCGTCGCGATTTTCTCGGGCACCCCGCGCGACGGCCACGGCCAGCATCAGATGGCGGGTTGGGCGGCGCAGGAAGCCTTCAAGGCCGCGGGTGACCCCGCGCGCTTCCCCGAGCTCGCCCGGGAGGGGCTGGCGCCCTGGGCCCCGCTCAAGCTCTATCGCGACGTGCGGTTCGGCCCCGGCGGCGCCGCCGTGACTCTGACGCTCGACGGCGGCGCCCTCGAGACCGACGTCGGACAATCGTACCGCCAGATCGCGATGCGCGGCCGCAGTCTGCATCGCTCGCAGGACATGGGCGTCCTGCAGGAGCCGGGGCCGAGCGCGATCCAGCTGGCCCTCATCGCCGGCGGTCCGGCGGGCGGGCGGTCTGGCGGTCAAGACCTCTGGAGCGGGATCGACACCAGTGCGGCACCGCTCTCCGGTACCAGCATCGAAACGCAGGACGTCCGGCGCCACACCGATGACGCCGCCGCGATTCGCGCGGGGCTCGTGGTCGACGCGACCGCGCGCGACGGGCGGGTTATTCCCGGCCAGCGCTTCCCGGTGCGGCTCACCGTCTGGAACACCGGCGCCAGGCCGGCTGCCGCCGAGCTGGCGCTGCTCACGCCGAGCGGCTGGAGCGTGGCACCCTGCAGCGGGATGCGGCTGACGGTCGCGCCGGGTGCGGTGGCGAACTGCGACTGCGAGGTGAGCGTCCCCGCCGACGCGCCGGTCACCACGCCCTACTTCCTGCGCGCCCCGCGCAACGGGCTCTACCACTGGGAAGGCGACGCGGCGTCCTGGGGCGAGCCCTTCGAGCCGCCGCCGCTCGTGGCCCGCTTCACGCTCACGCCCCAGGGCGGCGCCCCGATCACCCAATTGCGCGAGGTGGTGCATCGCTATCGCGACCAGGCCTTCGGCGAGGTGCGCCACCCGGTCCTGGTGGTGCCTCGCGTAGACGTGAAGCTCGACC
This sequence comes from uncultured Gemmatimonas sp., assembly GCA_964398345.1. Classification (GTDB taxonomy): domain Bacteria; phylum Gemmatimonadota; class Gemmatimonadetes; order Gemmatimonadales; family GWC2-71-9; genus JABFSM01. The sequence continues at coordinate 2,094 of CAYNNS010000095.1, forward strand.
CCGCCGCCAAGCTCTGGCCCACAGGGGTGCGCGCGCCGCAGCAATTCATGGTGACGCTGCAGCACGGCGCCGCCGAGCGCACCGCCGGCAGCGTGAGCCTGGAGCTGCCGCCGGGCTGGCCGGAGGTGGCACCCCAGGCCTTCGTCCTAACCCGGGAAGAGGAGCGCGAGACCCTGGTGTTCGAGGTGCGCCAGCCGGGCAGCATGGCGGAGGGGCGCTATGAGATCCGGGCCGTGGCGCGCGATTCCGCCGGCCGCCGCTACGCCGAAGGGCTTTCCCAGGTGGACTATCCCCACATCCGGATCCACGCCTGGGCGCGGCCCGCGCTGAGCGTGGTGCGCGCCGCTCAGCTCACCCTGCCGGCGGTGCGCCGGGTGGGCTACATCCGCGGTGCCTCCGACCGGGTGCCCGAAGCGCTGCTCGGGATTGGCCTGCCGCTCGATCTTCTCGACGCGACCGCCCTCGAGCGCGCCGATCTCTCCCGCTACGACGTCATCATCGTCGGCAGCCGGGCCTACGAGACCGAGCCGGCGCTGCTGGAGAACAACGCGCGCCTGCTCGACTACGCCCGGGCCGGCGGCCGCGTGCTGGTGCAGTACCAGCAGGGGCCGTTTTTCAACGGCGGCTACGCCCCCGCGCCGCTCACCGTGGCGCAGCCCCACGATCGCGTCACCGACGAGAACGCGCCGGTGCACCCGCTGCAGGCCGAGCATCCGGCCTTCACCCGGCCGAACCGCCTGGAGCCCGCCGACTGGCAGGGCTGGATCCAGGAGCGCGGGCTCTACTTCGCCCACAGCTGGGACCCGTCCTATCAGCCGCTGCTCGAGCTCTCCGACTCCGGGGAAGCCCCGCTGCGCGGCGGGTTACTGGTCAAGCAACTCGGCAAGGGTACCTACACGTACACTGGACTCTCCTTCTTCCGGCAGCTCCCCGCCGGCGTGCCCGGCGCCTTCCGGCTGTTCCTCAATCTGATCGATCTGCGTGCCGCAGCGCCTCGGCCATAGGGATCCGGGGGATCAGGGGGGCAGGAAGAGCGTGCAGCGCGACCAGCTGCGCCGGCTCTCGGTGCTGATCGCCATCGCCTTCGTCGACATGCTCGGCTCCGCGATCGTCTTCCCGCAGGTGCCGCTCTATGCCGACCGGCTGCACGCGACCCCGTTCATGATCGGCTGGATCATCGCGGCCTTTTCGATCGCCCAGCTGCTCTCCTCCACGGTGTGGGGCCGGCTCTCGGATCATTACGGCCGCCGCCCCGCGCTGCTCGCCGGGCTGCTGGGCGCCGCGATGGGCTTCACCATTTTCGGGTTCGCCAATACGGTGTGGCTGCTCTTCGTCTCGCGGCTGATCCAGGGCGCCGGCGGGGGCACTACCGGCGTCACCCAGGCCTACGTCACCGACACGGTCACCCCGGGCAATCGCGCCCGCGCGTTAGGCTGGCTCTCCGCCGCCACCAACCTCGGGGTGATGATCGGCCCCCTGATCGGCTCGCTGACCTTCCACCTCGGCCACCAGATGCCGGGGCTGATCGCCGCGGGGCTCTGTCTCATCAATGCCGCCTTTGCCTGGAAGTGGCTGCCGGAGTCCAGGCCGCCGCTGGCCGAGGGACAACCGAAGCCGGCGCGGAAGCCGCTCTGGCACGCCGCCGCCCAGGTGGTGGCGCATCCGCGCGGGCCGGTCGCGCGGATGATCTGGATTTACGCCGCAGGCATGCTCGGGCTCTTCGCCATGACCTCGGCGCTCGCGCTCTACCTGAACCGCGTGTTCGGCGTGGATAGCCGGACCATCGGGTACGTCTTTGCCTACGTGGGGGCGCTCTCGGTAATAATGCGTTTGCTGCTGCTCGGCCCGATCGTCGAGCGGCTGGGCGAGCCGTGGACCCTGCGCACCGGAACGATCCTGCTCACCGTGGGGTTATTCTCCTACCCGCTCGCGCGGAGCCTGCTCGCCCTGGCGCCGATCATGGCGCTGGTGCCGATCGGCACCGCATTGCTCTTCCCCGCGACCACCGCGCTCATGTCGCACGCGTCGGAGAAAACCGAAGTGGGGACTACGATGGGGGTGGCGCAGACCTTCGCCGGCATCGCCCGGGTGCTCGCACCGCTGATTGCGACCTGGGCCTTCCAGCACGTGGGTCTGACGGCGCCGTTCCTGATCGCGGGCGGCATCGTGGCGCTCGTAGGTGTGCTGGCCTTCCGGCTCGACGTGCCAGACCACGGGCTGCGCGAAACCGAGGCCGCGTGACGCTGCCCACCTCGTCCGCCGCGATCGCCGCCGCGACCTGGGCCGACCTGGTGCCCTACTACGAGCGGCTCGCCGCCGCGCCGCTCGATGCCGAGACCCTGGTGGCCTGGCTCGGCGAGTGGTCGCAGCTCGAGGCGCTGATTTCGGAAGCGGCGTCCCTCGCCATGATCGCCTACACCTGCGACACCGGCGACCCGGCCAAAGAGGGCGCGCACCTGCGCTTTTCCACCGAGATCCTGCCCAAGGCCGAAGAGCAGAGCGTCGCGCTGGCGCGGCGCCTGGTGTCCCAGCCGATCGTGCCGGACGGCATGGAGCACGTGATGGCACGCTTCCGGGCTTCGATCGACATTTTTCGCGAAGCCAACGTGCCGCTCTTCGCCGAGCTCGAGGAGCTCGCCTCGCGCTACCAGCGCATGACGGGCGGCATGACCGCGCTGTGGGACGGCATCGAGCAGCCGCTCCCGAAGCTGAGCCCGTTTCTCCAGGCCTCGGAGCGCGGCGTGCGGGAACGCGCCTTCCGCGCCGTGGTGCAGCCCTACATCGCGCAGCACGACGCGCTCGCCGGGCTCTTCGATCTGCTCTATGCCAAACGGCAGCAGGTCGCCCACAACGCCGATTTCAGCGACTACCACAGCTTCTCCTTCGTTGCCAAGCACCGCTTCCATTACACGCCGGGTGACTGCGAGCGCTTTCACGATGCCGTCGAGTCGATCGTGGTCCCCGCGCACACCCGGGCGCTCGCGGCCCGCCGCGACCGGCTCAAGCTCGACGGCTTACGCCCCTGGGATCTCGCGGTGAATCCCTATCGCAGCGAGCCGCTGCGGCCCTTCGAGACCGGCGACCAGCTCGCCGACGGGGTGCAGCGCATGCTGCAGGCGCTCGACCCGGCGCTGGGTGGAAACTTCAAGACCATGATGGATGAGCGGCTGCTCGACCTCGACAGCCGCAAGGGGAAAGCCCCCGGCGGCTACTGCGACACCCTTCACGTGCTCGGGCGGCCCTTCATTTTCATGAACGCGTCGGGGGTGCTGGAAGACCTGATGACACTGCTGCACGAGTCGGGGCACGCGTTCCACGCGTTTGCCGCGCACCAGCAGCCCTACGTCTGGCAGCGTCATCCCGGCGCCGAGGCCGCCGAACTGGCCTCCATGAGCATGGAGCTCTTGGCGGGGCCCGATCTGGGTCCGCCGGCGGGGATGCTGAGCGAGCGCGACGCCGCGATTGCGCGGCTGGAACACCTGGAAGACCTGATCGCGACGCTGCCGCACATCGCTTCGGTCGACGCGTTCCAGACCTGGATCTACACCAGTGGGCAGGGGAACGACGCTGCCGCGCGCGATGCGGCGTGGATCCGGATCCGGTCTCGCTTCGAGCAGGCGGTGGACTGGAGCGGGCTGCACGCCGAGCGGGTGGCGCGCTGGTACCGTCAGCTGCACATCTATCTCTATCCGTTCTACTACATCGAGTACGGCATCGCGCAGCTCGGTGCCTTGCAGGTGTGGCAGAACCACCGGCGCCAGGGCCCCGCGGCGCTGGAGGCTTACCGGCGCTTTCTCGGGCTGGGTGCCACGCGCTCGCTTCCCGAGCTCTACCACGAGGCCGGGGCGGCGCTGATCTTCGATCCGGTGGGCATGCGGCCGTTGATCGAGATGCTGGAGGAGGAGATGGAGAAGTTGCGGGGGGTTGCTGGGTAAGTCGATCAGTCGATTAGTCGAGCAGTCGATTAGGGGGTCTTGCCTATCGCCTAATCGCCTAATCGCCTAATCGCCTAATAGACTAATCGCCTTCCCAGCCGCTACATTTCGCCTAACCGCCAAGCCCCGGAGCCTATGGCCAAAGAAGAAGGCATCGAAATGGAAGGGGTCGTGCAGGAGGTGCTCCCCGACCGCAACTATCGCGTGCTGCTGGAGAACGGTCATACCATCCTGGCGTACGCCGCCGGGAAGATGAGCAAGTTCAAGATCCGCGTCCTCGAGGGCGACCGGGTGAGCGTGGTGCTCTCGCCGTACGACCTGACACGCGGTCGCGTCATCTATCGCCATAAGTAGCCTGGACCCCCAAAACGAAACGGGCCGCCGGTGAGGCGGCCCGCTGCGTTTTCCGGAGGGTAGCCTTACTTAGTCGCCTTGGTCACGTTCTCGGCCGCGGGCCCCTTCGCTCCCTGGACGATGTCGAATTCGACGCGCTCGCCCTCGGCGAGGCTGCGGAAGCCATCCATCCGGATGGCCGAGTGATGGACGAAGCAGTCCTTTTCGCCGTTCTCGGGAGTGATGAAGCCGAATCCCTTCGCGTCGTTGAACCACTTCACGGTACCGGTAACACGTGCCATTGCGCCTGACTCCTGTTGTTGTTGCACTACCGAAGGGGCGTTGCGCCCCCCCGGCTTCTTGTAGACGCGAGCCCATCTCGCGCCACAAAAGACAAAACGACCCAAGGCGTAGGGCCCGGAGTCATGATTATCGACCGTTCACGCTAGAATCGAGAATTACCACGAATCCCACGAGTTTTTCGCCGCACCAAAGTGACGCTTCCCAGCGGAAAAGTCAAGATTTTGGTCGGAAGATGCGTGTCACCGCTTGCGTGAGGGAATTGGGAGGTACTGCATCCCGTTTCACCGCACGATTCAAGGCGGCGAGAAACTCGCCGGCGGTGGGATAGCGCGCATTGACGTCGGCGCGGAGCGCCCGGCGCAACACCGCCTCGACTTCCTCGCCGACGTCGGCGCGCGCCTCACCCAGCACGGGGGGCTGATTCGTGGTTTGCTGCGCCAGCACCTGGACCGGGGTATTGCCCTCGAACGGAGGCCGGCCCAGCAGCGCGAAATACGCCACCGCCGCCAGGCTGTAGAGATCGGAGCGGCCGTCCACGCGCTCGCTGAGCAGCTGCTCCGGGCTGGCGAACCGCGGGGTGCCGCTCTGGCTGGTGGCGCCGCCGAACTTGCCCTGTCCGCGCAGCGCGATGGCCAGACCGAAATCCGTGATCCGCAGGCTGCCGTGCCTCTCGAAGAGCAGATTCTCCGGCTTGATATCGCGGTGCACCAGTCCGATCCCGTGCGCGAGCGACAGCGCGGAGAGCGCCTCGCGCAGGAGCTTGAGCACCCGATCGAGTCCGAGCGCCCCCTCCTGCTCCACCAGCTGGGCGAGATTGGGCCCGTCCACGAATTCCATTGTGTACCAGATCAGCCCGGCCCGCCCGCCGATTTCGTAGATATTGACCAGGTTGGGGTGATTGGGCTTGGCGGGGAGCGGGGTTTCGCGGCGGAACGGTTCCACGCCGGCCGGGTCCTGAATCAGCATCGGGTGCAGCACCTTGAGCGCGACGATGCGCTCGAGGTGCAGATCGCGCACCCGGTACACCCGCCCGAAGCCTCCCGCCCCCAGCTCGTTCAACAGCTCGTAATCATCGCCTAACGCGCGGCGCAGCCGCTTCTCCCACTGCCGCGTCGAGTCGCTTCCGCCCGTCGCGACCGTCTGTTCCAGCAGGGTCGCGGTCGAATAGTCCCCGGCGTCCGAGGCGAAGTCGTCGAGCATCTCGCTGGCGGTGAGGTAGCGCTTGGCCGGGACCTCCCGCATCGCGCGCATCAGCACCCGCTCGAGCGCGTGGGGGCAGGCGGCGCGCAGCTGCGTCGGGGGGACGATCTCCCCGGGGTTGGGGTGCGGCTCCACCCCGGTGATCGCGTAGTACAGCACGGCGCCGGCTCCGTAGACGTCGCTCGCCGGATCGCCGGCCTGGCCGCCGCGGATCTCCGGCGCCATGAAGTGCAGCCCGCTCGGCACCTCGCCGGCCGGGATCGCCGGAAGGGTATGGCTGCAGAAGCGGAGGTCGGTCAGGGTGCCGCGTCCCCCGGGGCTCAGCAGTAACCCGGGCGGCACCAGGCGGCGAATCAGGATGCCGTGGGCGTGCGCGTGCTCCATGCCGTTGAGCAGGAAGCGCGCGAGATTGTGGACGTCGGGGATGGGTCGCGGGCCGCGGGCCACCGCCTCGTGCAGCCCTTCCCCCTCGATCCAGTTGCCGATGCGGAAGGCCAGGTCGCCCGCGACGCCGACGTCGTAGACGTGGCGGATGGCGGGATGGTCGAGCCGCGCCAGGGCCTCCGCCTCGCGGAGGAACCAGCGGCGCAGCGCTTCGGTGCTGTAGAAGTTGACGCGGACGCTGACCCGGCGGCCCAGCAGGTCATCCAGCGCGACGAAGAGCACCCGCTCGGTATTGACCGCCACCATCCGCTCGAGCCGGTAGCGCGACCCCAGCACCGCTTGCGTCGCCTCGAAGAGCTCGACAGGCTCGACGCCGGTCACTGTTCTTGCGCGATCTCCACGAGATTACGGCCTCCGCGCTTGGCCTCGTAGAGGGCCGAATCGGCGGCGGCGAGGAGCGCAGACGGACTCTTGCCGTGCCGCGGCGATTCCGCGATCCCGAAGCTCAGCGTGCCCAACCCGAATTCGGTGTGGTGGGCCAGCAGCTCCTTGAAGCCGCCCTGCAACCGGTTGATGAACACCAGCGCCTCGGCGGCGCTGGTCATCGGCAGGATGACCAGGAATTCGTCGCCGCCGAAGCGACCGACCACGTCGAGGGCGCGGATATGATGCGCGAGCACCTGGCCGATCAGCACGAGATAGCGGTCGCCGGCGGCATGCCCCAGGGTGTCGTTGATGAACTTGAAGCGGTCCACGTCGAGCAGCACGATCGAGGTCTTGATCTGGTGCCGCTGGCTGCGGGAGATCTCCGCCTCGAGGCGCTCCTCGAGCGCCCGGCGGTTCAGTAACCCGGTCAGCTCGTCGGTCGTGGCGGCGTTGTGCAGCCGCTCCACCAGCTCGGCGTTCTTGAGCGCGATCGCCGCGGCGAACGAGAGCGTGCCCGACAGATCGCGCTCGGCGCGGCCGTATTTCAGCTTGTTGAGCCGGGGACCCAGCACCAGCAGGGCGATGCGCTCGCTGCCGGCGTCGAGCGGCACTACCAGCTCGGCACCGGGGGGCAGCAGCTGCGCGAGCGCGACCTCGCTCACGTCGCTGACGGGAGCGCCCGGCGGCAGCGCCGCGTCGAACTGCGCCAGGCTCATCGGCTGGGGAATGCCGGTCTGATCCAGGGCGCGATAACGCTTCGGCTTGTATTCCGAGCTCTCGGGACGGTAGAGACAGGCCCACCAGGCGAAGAAGACTTCCGCCATGAAGTCGAGCACCAGGTGTTCGGTTTCATCGGTGGAGTGTACCGAGGAAAGCAGACGCGCCACCTGGCGCATCGCGCGCAGCTGAAAGACCGAATCGTCGAGCTCGGCCTGACGCTCCTGCAGCACGGCGCGCAGCTCGAGGACGATGCTGAGCCCGACCGCGAGCGCCGACGCGACGGGCTGCATCGCTCCGGCCAGTTGCGGGGCCGCGAGAATGACCAGCTCGGTCTCCCCACTCGAGGCGCGACCCACTTCCACGGCGTCGGGGAAGCCGTCGGCGGCGCCCACACGATCGACTCCGGCCCGGTTGCCCTGGCGGGCCACCGCGAGCCAGATCTGATCGCTGTCGAAGCGCTGGACCAGGACCTCCCGACACCGCTCGAACAGCTCCGAGTCGGAGCGCGCCATGCGGCACGCCGCCGCGAAGGCGCTCGGGAGACTGGTCATGCTTTTGGTGAGAGGGTACTGCATATCAAATAATAGCTCAGCAAGCCGGGTACCGGGACTGCCTGGCGCGGCTAACTGCTGTTCTGGCAGGGGGATCGGACGGCCAACCGGGGTGGCTTACCCGTGGGAACCGGAGAGAAAGGCGCTCACTTCGCGGCTCAGCTGGCGGAGCTCGGCGAGCAGCGTCGCCCGGCAATCGGAGCTGCGGGTCTCCAGCACTTCGAGCAGCGCCCGGTGCCACCAGAGCAGCTCTTCGGGGGGAGCGGGCGCGACGCTGCGCGCGTACTCGACGCCCAGGCGCCGGATGTCGGTGAGGGCGCGGCCGCAGATGTGGATCTCGGTTGCCATCCAGATCTCTGCGACGCGTGCCGAGGCTTCGGCGAGGCGCGCCAGCGCCTCGAAGCGCGACGCTTTCCAGGTGCGCTCGCGCCCCAGGGGATCGAAGCGCGGCTCGGCGGCCGCATCGACCGCGGCGGCGACCAGCCCGCCGAAGCGCAGCGTGATGCTCTGCTGCACCTCGGCGCGGCGGGATTGCGGGCAGGCGTCGACCAGCTGTTTCAGGATGCCGGAAACGATGGTGGCGTCGTCCGCCTGGTGGCGCGAGAGGATGACGGCGACGTTGGCGGTGCCGAGCAGCGGGTTATGGTGATCGTAGCGCGACACCGGCCCCGGATGGTGCTTGGCGCAGAA
>CAYNNS010000096.1:0-10451 GCA_964398345.1 uncultured Gemmatimonas sp.
GGCGGTGTTGCGGGGGTTGGGGAGGGTATAGGGAGCACACGGGATGTCTATGACGATGGTTTTGTCGTTGGCGGAAACGTCGAGCGAAATGCAGGTCGCTCCGTCGTTGGTGAACTTCAGGGTGCGCGAGGTGATCAGCGGCAGTGTGCTGGTCCGGCCGGCGGCCTTCGCGGCGCGGTCGTCCTGGGCCGGGGTCTGGGCGGCAAGGGGAACGCCAGCGAGCAGCGCGACGGCAAGCGGATAACGCATCGGAGTCTCCGGAATCCTGGAAAAGGGTTGCTTCAGGGCGCTCTGGCCGGCAGGGTGAAAGCAACCACGTAGTCGCCTTTGCCCCACTCGTCCCCGCCGCCGACGGAAATCACCACATACTGGCGGCCCTTCACCACGTAGCTCATCGGTGTCGCGCGGGCCCCGCCCGGAAGCTCCCCGGCCCACAGCTCGCGTCCCGTCTCGACATCGAACGCCCGGATATGGTGATCCATCGCCGCGCCGATGAACGCGATGCCGCCAGCCGTGATGATGGGACCACCGAGATTCGGCGACCCGACCGGGGTTCCCGAAGCCGAGGCGACCGGCTCGCGCAGCGATCTGATGTCACCCAGCGTGACGTCCCAGAGCTTGCCGCCCGTCTTGAGGTCGATCGCGACCAGCGAGCCGAGCGGGGCGGGCGCACAGGGGGCGCCGTGTTCGCTCCTGAGGATCGCACGCCGGGCCATGTACGGCGTGCCGTGCATCCGGAAATACTCATTCGAGAAGCGCGACCCCTTGTCCTGCGCATCGGCGCGATCGAAGCGGTCGAAGGGAATGAGCTGCGCCAGCGTAACGAGCCGGTTGACCGGGATGATGGCGATCTCGCGCGCCACATCGAACGCCAGCCCGCCCCAGTGCGCGCCGCCGACGTTCGAGGGCGACACCAGCGACCCCTCCAGGCTCGGTGGAGTGTAGATCCCCTCGTTGCGTAACCCGCGCATCTGTGAAAGACACGACTCGCGATCCTCCGGCGTCGGCCCGAACGGCGCGTCGAGCGACACCGTCTGCGGAGCGAGCGGCGGAATGACCGTATTGAAGGGCTGGGTCGGCGCCGCGCGTTCGCCCGGGACGTTGCTCGCCGGCACGGGGCGCTCTTCGACCGGAAAGACGGGGACCCCGGTGTCGCGGTCGAGTACGAAGAGCTGCGCGCTCTTGCCGGTCTGCAGCACCACGTCGCGCCGGCGGCCCTCGTGCGTGATGCGGACCAGTGCGGGCGGCGACGCCACGTCGTAGTCCCAGAGATCGTGGTGCACCAGCTGAAAGTGCCAGACCACCTTGCCGCTGGAGGCCCGCAGCGCGACGATCGAGTTCGCGTAGCGGTTGTCACCCAGCCGCTCGCCGCCGTAATAGTCGGGGCTCGGACTCGAGGTCGGGACGAAGGCGAGGTCGCGCGCGGGGTCCACAGCGATGACCGACCACGCGTTGGACGCGCCGGTGATGTGTGCCATCGGGCCGCGCCAGGTGGACCACCCCGGGTCGGTGGAATCGCGGGGCACCGGGTCCCAGCTCCAGCGCACCCGGCCGGTGCGGGCGTCGATCCCGCGCACCTCGCCGCTCGCCGCGTTGGTGCGGTTGTTGTCGGATACCGCGGACCCGACGATCAGCAGGTCATGAATCACCGCCGGCGGAGAGGTCAGCTCATACTCGGCCCTCTCGAAAGGCGCGTTGGTGAGGCCGCGGCGCAGGTTGACGGTGCCGCCCTCGCCAAAGCCTCGGCAGAGCGTACCGTCGCGCGCGTCGAGTGCGATGAGCCGGGCATCGATCGTCGGCAGGTAGATGCGTCGGCGGCAGTGGGCGCCCGGTGCGGCCTTCGCATCCACCCAGGTCGAGACGCCGCGACTGGCAAAGTCGCCGAAGCCCGAGGTGGGATCGATGTGCGCGTCGTACCTCCAGCGCTCCTGGCCAGTTCCCGCGTCCAGGGCGATGGCCTTGCCGAGCGGCGTCGAGAGGAAAAGCGTTCCGTCGACGAAGAGCGGCGTCGCTTCGAATTTGGTCTGGCGACTGGTCGGGACGTCACGCTCGCCGGTGCGATAGGTCCACGCGGTCGTGAGCGTCGCCACGTTGGAGCGATCGATCTGGGTGAGCGGGGAGTAACGCGTGCCCTGGCCGTCGTGCCCGTACGCGCTCCATTCGTCGGCCGGGAGGGATGGCGCGAGCGCAAGGAGAAGGACGAGTAAGGCGTAGCGGAACATGAGTGTGAAGTTACACCGGAGCTCTTACGGCGCGCGGGTGAACGGAATCCACCAGACTTTTATACTCGGCGAGGGGGGTACCGTTCACCGTCCGCCGTTCGCGCTGTCGATGCCTACCGGATGACCCGCCCGCCGGTCCGATCATCGCGAATGAAACGGTCACGCGCGGGCATCTTCACCTGCGGCAGCGTCCGCGCATTCATGACCGCCTTCTCGGGGATGATGCCGTTGCGCCAGAGCAGATACGCCACCACGGCATAGGTCTCGTGCGCACTGAGCGCACCGGGGCGGTCCTGCGGCATCGCGCGGTGGATGAAATCGTAGACCGTGGTCGCGTACGGCCAGTAGTTCCCGATGGTCCGCTCGGCGAGAAACCTTGGATCGCGTCCGAAGGGGAAGCTGTCCCCGGGCATGCGGCCGACCAGCTTGTCCATCGGACCCTCGACGCCGGTGGCCCCGTGGCACCCCGCACAATTCTTCTGGAACACCGGCTTCCCCTCGGCGACGCTCCCGCTGTCGTTGGGCAGGCCGTGGCCCGTCGGGGTGACGTCGTCGTCCGCGGCCTTGATCTCCTGCAGGGTGACGGGGGTACCGATGCCGAGGCGCGCGGGACGAAGCCGCTGCGCGGCAACGCCGATTGCCGCAACACCGAGCACCAGACTCCAGACCCTCATGACGACTCCGGCTGAAAGAACACCTTGCCGCTCCGCTCGACCTTCCAGGCCCTGATGTTGTTGAAGTGATAGAATGTCCCCGGCCCGCGCGCCTTCACCAGCTCGGCGCGCGTGGGCTGCAGGTAGCCGGTCTCGTCGACGGCGCGGCTCAGCAGCACGCGCTCGTCGCCCTTCCAGTTCCAGAGCTGGCGGAAGCGGGTCTGACAGCGCGAGAGCACCGGCTGGTCGAGCTGGGCAGCCTCCCAGGTCTTGCCGCCGTCGGTACTCAGGTCCACCCGGGTGATCCGGCCGCGGCCGGTCCACGCTAACCCGCGGATTTCCCACCAGCCCGGCGTGAGCGTGTCGCCGTACACCGGGAAGGTCAGCGTGGACTTGGCGTCCATCACGAAGCTGAAGATCCGCGCGGTGCCGTTGCCGAGCGGATCGGTGTACTTGGCGGTCTCTTCTTTGGTAAAGAAGGGTGCGCCGGCCAGCTCGAGCCGCCTGAGCCACTTGATCTGCGAGTTGCCCTCCCAGCCCGGCAGCAGCAGGCGCACGGGATAGCCCTGCGCCGGCCGGATCGCTTCGCCGTTCTGGCCGTAGACCAGCAGCGCGTCTTCCAGCGCCTTCTCGACCGGGATGCTGCGCGTCATGCGCGCCGCGTCCCAGCCCTCGGCGAGAAACCACTTGGCACGTGGCTGCACGCCCACTTCCCGAAACACCGTCGCGAGCGGCACCCCGGTCCATTCGCTCGTGCTCACCAGGCCGTCGATCCAGGACGGGGTAGCCTCGCGCTTCATGAGGTTGGCGTGGTAGCCGCGCGAGCCGTTGCCCGAGCACTCGATGAAGCAGGTGCGGGTGACCGCCGGGAAGCGCTTGAGGTCGGCGAGGCTGAACTTGAGCGGCCGGTCCACCATGCCGTGGATCAGCAGCCGGTAGCGAGACGGGTCGATGGTCGGCACGCCGGCGTGGTGGCGCTCGAAGTGCAGATCGGCCGGGGTGATGATGCCCTCGAGGTCCTGGAGCGGGGTCTCCGAATCGCCGCTCAGCGCGTTGCGGTTGACCCTGCGCCGCGGCGTCTCGAAGGGAGAACGCTCGCCCAGCTCGCTGGGGAGCTTGCCGGGGACTTTGCTGGGATCCTCTGGCGCCTGCGGAGGAGCGGGAGTCTGTTGCGCGCCCAGCGAGGCGGCCGCTGCCGCACCAGCGATGAACTGTCGGCGGCTCAGCGTCATGCCAGTCCTCTGATGGCTTCCGCGATGAAGCTAACGCTTTCCAGCGGCAGCTCGGGATACAGCGGCAGCGACAGTACCCGCCGCGCCACCCGCTCGGCTGCCGGGAAGTCCCCTGCCTTGTAGCCGAGGTTCGCGTAAGCAGGCTGCAGGTGGACCGGCTTGGGGTAATGGATGCCAGTCATGATTCCCTGTCGCTCGAGCGCGAGCTTGAGTGCGTCGCGATCCTCGCACTGCACGACATAGAGATGATAGACATGGCGGCCGTTGCCGCCGGCTCGGGGCGTCACGACCTCCGCCTGCTGCAGCAGCTCATCGTAGCGCGCTGCGCGCTGCCGCCGCGCGTCGGTCCAGGCGTCGAGGTGGCGCAGCTTGACCCGCAGCACCGCCGCCTGGACGGCGTCCATGCGATGGTTGCCGCCCTTGACCTCGTGCTCGTACTTGCGGGTCTGCCCCCAGTCCCGGAGCACGCGGATCCGCTCGGCCAGTGCGGGATCGCTCGTCGTCACCGCACCGCCCTCGCCGGCGCCGCCGAGATTCTTGGCCGGGTAGAAGCTGAAACAGCCGAGGCTGCCGATGGCTCCGGCGCGGCAGCCCTTGTACTCGGCGCCGTGGGCCTGCGCGGCGTCTTCGATCAGGGTCATCCCCCGCTCCGCCGCGAGCCCGAGCAACGGGTCCAGGTCCGTCATTTGGCCGTAGAGATGCACCGGCAGCAGCGCCTTCGTCCTGGGCGTGACGGCCCGGGCGACGAGCGCCGGATCCATGGTGTAGCTCTCGCCGTCGATGTCGACCAGGACCGGCCGGGCTCCGACGTTCTCGATGGCGGCGATGGTCGCCACGAAGGTGAGTGGCACGGTGATGACGTCGTCGCCCGGACCGACGCCGGCAGCCTTCAGCGCCAGCTCGAGCGCGGCGGTGCCGGAGTTGAGCGCGACGGCGTGGCGACACCGACAGAACGCGGCGAACTCGGCTTCGAACGCCTGCACTTCGGCGCCGAGCCCGTATTCGGCGCTCTGCAGCACGCGCAGGACCGCGGGCTCGACTTCCTGGCGGATGGATTGGTACTGCTGTTTCAGGTCGAGCAGCGGGATCATGCCGGCACGGGCCTGCCCCGCTCCTTCATCGACCGCGACACCGCCTCCAGTACCCGCACGACTTCGAGGCCCTCGGCCCCGCCGGTGATCGGGGTGGTGCCGTGCTCGATACAATCGACGAAGTGCTCGCATTCGCTGCGCAGCGCCTCGGTGCCGTCGAGGTTGGGCGCCCACATGTCGCCGGTGCGGTAGCTCACCAGCATGCGGTAGAGGTTCTCCTTGTCGCTGCTCACCTCGACCCCGCGGTCGTACACCTTGATCTTCTCGCTGGGCTCGAGGTCGTCATACACGATCATCTTGCGGCTGCCGCCGATCAGCGTGCGGCGGACCTTGACCGGGGCCATCCAGTTCACGTGGATGTGAGCGATCAGATTGCTCTCGAAGAAGAGCGTGACGTAGGAGATGTTGTTGAGACCGCTGCCGAAGTGCCCCGCGCCGGTCGCGGAGACCTCCACCGGCCGGAGCGGCAGCACGTAATTCAGGATCGACAGGTCGTGCACCGCGAGGTCCCACACCACGTCGACGCCGTGCTGGAAGAGGCCGAGGTTGACGCGCACCGAGTCGTAGTAATGGAGCTCGCCTAACGCGCCGTCTTGAATGAGCTGACGGATGCAGCGCACCGCGCCGGCATAGCAGAAGGTGTGGTCGACGAGGAGCACGCGGGCGCGGCGCCCGGCCTCCTCGATCATCCGGCGCGCCTCGTCCAAGCTCGCGGCCATGGGCTTGCTCACCAGCACGTGCTTGCCGGCGGCGAGGGCCGCCATGGTAATCGCGTGGTGGGTGACGAGTGGCGTCGCGATCACCACGGCATCGATGCCGGGATCGTTCAGCAGCTCGCCCTGGTCCGTGAACGTCTTGCAGCCCGGGTAGCGGCGGCGCACCAGCTCGAGACGCGGCTCGGAGACATCGCTGACCGCCCCCAGCTTCGCACCGGCGATCTCGGCGAAGTTTCTGGCGAGGTTGGGACCCCAGTAGCCGAACCCGATGATGCCGACCGAGATCACTCGGCGTCCCCGACATGACGGATGAGGCGGGCGGGCACCCCGGCGACCACCCCGCCGTCGGGTACGTCGCGGGTTACCACGGCGCCGGCGCCGATCAGGGCCTTGCGGCCGATAGTCACGCCGCACATGATCACCGCACCGCCGCCGATCGAGGCGCCCCGCTTGACGACCGTCGGGATGACCTGCCAGTCCGCCTCGGTCTGCAGCCGGCCCTCGATCGTGGCACGGGGATAGCGGTCGTTGAGGAAGCTCACGTGCGGCCCCATGAACACTTCGTCCTCGACCGTCACCCCATCGCAAATCAGGGTATAGGAGCCGATCTTGCAGCGCGCTCCCACCACCGCGTTCTTCTGGATCTCGACGAAGGTTCCGATCTTGGTGTCGTCCCCCACCCGGCAGCCGTAGAGGTTCACCAGCTCCGGATGCCGGATCAGGACGTTGGCTCCCAGGATGACGTCAGCGCTGATCATCGCGGCGGCGGTCGAGCGATTCCTTGAGGATCTTCAGGTACTCCGCGCGGGAACCGGGCTGCGCGACGCTCTGATTCGCGCCGTGCACCCGGCGGCGGCACACGACGTCGGGCAGCATCTGACTGCTCGCTCCGTGCTCCACGGCCCGGGCATACCAATCGACGAACTCGCCGAGTTTCCACTCGGTGCGGAAGTTGCCGACCGTGCGGAACACCTCGGCTCTGATGATCGAACCCGGCCCCCGGCTCGGCATCGGCTCCGGATGACAGCGCAGCTTCGCGGCGGTCTTGGGGTCGAGCTCGGGACTCCGGAACTCGACGACGTGGCCGAAGAGCATGTCCAGCTCCGGGTTACTGGTCATGATGTCCATCTGCCGTGCCAGCGTACCGGGTTCCCAGAGATCGTCGGAGTCGAGAAAGGCGAGATACTCGCCTCCAGCCAGATCGAGCGTACGATTCCTGGCGCTCGCAATACCCTCGTGCGGCTGCCACGCATAACGCACCTCCGCATAGCGCCTGGCGATGGCAGCCGAGCCGTCGGTGGAGCCATCGTCGACCACCACGATCTCGAGCGGCCGGTAGCTCTGGGCGAGGAGGCTCTCGAGCGCTTCGGTGAGGTAGCGCTCCCGGTTGTAGACCGGCATCAGCACGCTGACGAGTGCGCTCATCGGCTAGGCGTCGAGCTGCCGCCGCCGCCGGATGGAAGTGCGGATCACGTCCAGGAGCTCCCGCTGCCCGGCCCCGGTCTGGTAGCCAAGGTTGGCGTCGTGGACTCGCTTGTGGAGCAGGACCTCGGGAACGACGCCCATCGGGACACCCGCCTCTTTGACCCGGAAGAACCATTCGACATCGTCGTTCAGGGGAACCCGGGTGTCAAAACCCCCGATCTCGTCGAAGAGACTCTTGCGGGCGAGGAGCGTGCTGGGGAGATAGCCGACCGAATCGTCGGCGAGCAGCTCCGGCTTCACCCATGCGGGCTTGCTGATGCCGGGCTCCATGAACACCCGTTGCCACGTCAGCACGAAACGGGCTTCGGGATGCTCCGCGAGATAGCGGACCTGGAGACCGAGCTTGCCGGGGAGCCAGAGATCATCGGCATCGAGCAGCGCGACGAGCTCGCCCCGGGCGTGCGTGAGGCCCAGGTTGCGGGCGCTCGGTGCCCCGGCGTTGTCCTGACGGAAATACCTGACTTCGTGGCGCTGGGCAATCTCGGCACTCGCGTCGGTGGACCCGTCGTCAATGACCAGCACCTCGATAGGCCGATAATCCTGCGCCAGGACACTGCGCAGGGCGTCCGCGAGGAATCGTTCCCCGTTGTAGACGGGGATGATGACGCTGACCAAAGGCGCCATGATCAGGGCGCGGCGGACACGACCTCGACCGTGAACACCAGCACGGCATTGGGGGGAATCGGCCCGTTCCCGGCAGTACCGTAGCCCAGCGCCCCGGGTATCACGAGCTGGCGCTTGCCTCCCACGTGCATGCCGGCGATGCCCTGTTCCCAACCCGGGATGACCTGGTGCGCCCCGAGTTTGAACGTGAAGGGAGCGCCGTTCTCGTTGCCATCGAAGCGGTTCCCGTCGGGAAGCCAGCCGACGTAGTGGACCGCAACCTGTTGGCCCTCGGTTACGACGGCACCGGTCCCGACCGCCAGGTCTTTGAGGTAGAGACCCGAGGGAAGCTTGGTCGCCTCGGCGAGACTCACCCCGAGCGCCGGAGCGAAGCTGGTCGCGGCGGGGTCTCCGCTGCCGACCTGTGGAGCCGGGTTGGATTTTGCTCGGGCACACGCTGCAGCGATCAGCAGCAGCGACAAGCCTGTCCTCATCTTTCGCTCCATACCGTTGGTTCTCGTACCATAAAAGCACCGACGCCGCCGGGACACAACCACGGGCAGTGAAAAGGCCCAAGACTGCTCCGAACCAGCCCACGCAACCCTTTTCCCAGATCCCGCGTCTCAACCCTGAGTGCGTGTAGCCATTGACGCTATAGCCACTATGGATAGATTCGCGCCCATGAGCCTTCAGACCGACGTGCAGGCGTTGCTCCCCCTGCCCTCCGCCACGTTCCACATCCTGATCGCCGTCAGTCCCGAGCCGCGCCACGGCTACGCCATCATCCAGGACGTCGCGGCGCGTACCGGCGGCGCCCTGCGGCTGAGCGCTGGCACCCTCTACCGCTCCATCGCACGGATGGTCGAGCAGGGGCTGATCGTCGAAACCAGCAGGCGCCCCACCCCGGGCGACGACGAGCGCCGGCGCTACTACCGCATCACCCCCTTCGGCACCGCGGTGGCCCGCGCCGAAATGCGGCGGCTCACCGACCTGGTGCGGTTGGCCCGGGCGTCGGGGCTCACCCCGGAGTCGGCCTGATGCTGCGCTTCTACCGTGCTCTGCTACGGCTCTACCCCGCGTCGTTCCGCGGCGAATACGGCCGTGAGCTGCTGCGGACCTTCGAGGACTCGATCCGCGATCGCGGCCGGGTCGCCGCCATGTTCGCCGCGATCGCCGACGTGATCCCCAACGCCTTCCTGGTCCATCTCAGGATCCTGCACCAGGACGCGCGATATGCGTCGCGCGCCATGCGCCGCTCCCCGGGTTTCGCGCTGACCGTCGTGCTCGTGACCGCGCTCGGCGTCGGCGCCAATACGGCGACGTTCTCCGTCGCCGATTTCGTCCTGCTCCGCGCGCTGCCCTTCCCTGACCCAGCCGCGCTGGTGCGGCTCTGCGAAGGTCCCAAGGAGGGCGGCGGCTGGGGCTGCATGAACGAGCTGTCGCCCGCGAACTTCCGCGACGTCGCGGCGACCAGCACGTCCTTCACGCAGTGGGGCGCGTTTACCGGCACGTCCATGAACCTGGTGGGCCGGGGTGAGCCGGTGCGGGTGGGCGGCACGCTGGTCAGCGCGCAGGTGCTGCGGATCCTCGGCGTCGCCCCCGCTCTGGGCCGGGTCTTCGACAGCACCACGGCCGACCGCGACGCCAACGCCGTCGTGCTGGGCTATGGACTCTGGCAAGCCCAATTCGGCGGGGACACCCGGGTGCTGGGCTCCACGGTTCGGCTCGACGGCAATCCCTACGTCGTCGTCGGCATCATGCCTCGGGGCTTTCAGTTCCCCGATCCGGGGACACAGCTCTGGCTGCCGCTCAAGCTCGACGCCGAGAGCTACCGGGACCGGGGCAAC
Organism: uncultured Gemmatimonas sp.; assembly: GCA_964398345.1. Classification (GTDB taxonomy): domain Bacteria; phylum Gemmatimonadota; class Gemmatimonadetes; order Gemmatimonadales; family GWC2-71-9; genus JABFSM01. The sequence goes on from CAYNNS010000096.1 coordinate 9,850, forward strand.
ACCTTTCTCCATGGCATCACGCGGCTCAAGCCGGGGGTGAGCTTCGAGCAGGGCCGCGCCGACATCGCCCGGGTGTTTCAGACGCTGTCGCGAGATCATCCCGAGAGCAACGCCGAACCCGGCTTCTCGTATTTTCGGCTGCGCGACCAGGTGCTGCCCAAGTTTCAGGTGATGCTGCTCGCGCTCTGCGGCGCGAGCCTGAGTCTCTTGCTGCTCACCAGCGCCAACCTCGCCAACCTGCTGCTCGCGCGGGCGGCGGGACGCGAGCGCGAGCTGGCGGTCCGCGCGGCGATGGGCGCCGGACGCGAGCGCCTGGTGCACCAGCTGCTCACCGAGAGCATCCTGCTCGCGCTGCTGGGCGGAGCCGCGGGCGTCCTGGTGGCGACCGTGGCGATGCCGCTCTTTTCACACCTGATCCCCACCGGTGCGCTGCTCGCCGCCCGGCCGCGGCCCGACCTCCGGGTGCTGACGATCGCCGGCCTGCTGACTGGCGTCACCGGCATCGGCTTCGGGCTGCTCCCGGCCTTGCGCGTCAGGGGCAAGCACGGACCGGCCGGCCGCGCCGAAAGGCGCCCCCCCGGGCGCGGCCCCCCGCCGCCGCC
>CAYNNS010000097.1:0-10433 GCA_964398345.1 uncultured Gemmatimonas sp.
GCGCCGGAGCGCCGCCGCCGTCAGCCGGGGGCCCCGCTCGAAGCGAAGCTGCTGCGCACCCTGCTCGCGGCACCGGAATGGCTCGCGCGGGCCCGCGAGGAGGTCCCGCTCGAAACCTTCGAGGTGCCCTCCTACCGCGAGATCTATCGCGCGCTGCTGGCGCTGCCCCGCGGCGCGCCGGTCCTCGACGCGCTGGAGCCGCTCGCCCCGCAGCCGCAGGACGTGCTGCAGCGCCTGCTCCAGGAGGCCGCCGACGCGGCGGCCGCCCAGCTCAATTTCGACGAGGAATACGTCGGAGCCTTGAAGGGGCTCCGAACCCGCGAGCTCACCCGGAACCTCGCGCCGGTCGCCGACGTCGAGGCGCGCCAGCGCCAGCTCGGTGAACTCGCGCCGGAAGAACGCTTGCGCTTCGTCATCACCAATCAGGTCAAGAAGACCCGTCGGCGGTCTCCCGACGGCGATCACTCACCGCACTCTTGAGGCGTCATGCATCCTGATCTCGAACGACTGCTCGAACTCCAGGCCAAGGACGTGGTCCTGCTCGAAACCGAGGTGCGACTGAAAGCGCTCGACGACGAGCTCGCCGCGCTCGACGGGGCCCGGACCCGCGCGGGTGAAGCGGCGACCGCGGCGGAGCACCGCCTGGGAGAGCTCGTGAAAAAACGGGAGGAGCTCGAGACAGTGATCGAGGCGCAGCGGGCCCAGCAGGAACGGCGGCGAGCCCGGATCGAGCAGGTCCGCACGGCACGAGAAGTCCAGGCGCTGATGACCGAGATGGATCAGGCCCGCTCCGTGGTGGCGCGGAGCGAGAGCGAGTGGGTCAAATCCGCCGAGCTCGTACAGCAACAGGAAACCGCGGTCAAGGAGGCGGCGACCCAGCTCGCCGCGCTGGAGGACGATCAGACCGGAGAGCGGGCCCGCCTGAGTGACGCCCGGGCCGCCCTCGAGCAGGAGCGCGAGGCCGCGCGGCAGGACCGCGAAGCGACGGCGACCTCGGTCGAGCGCTCGCTCCGGACCCGCTACGACCGGCTCTGGAGCGCCCGGCTGACCGTCGTCGTGGTTCCGCTGCGGGGGGATGCCTGCGGCGCGTGTTATACGGCCGTCCCCCGCAATCGCCGCAGTCAGATCCGTGCCGGGACCCACATCGAGGGTTGCGAGGCTTGCGGCGTGATTCTCTACCCGGTCGACCGACCGGAATGACCCTGCCGCTGCCTCGCTGGGTGATCGAGCCGACGCCCGATCCTGCCCGGGCCCGTGCGCTCGCGCTCGAGCTGCACATTCCCGAGGCGCTCGCCGCGCTGCTGCTGCAGCGCGGCATCGAGGAGCCTGGCGCAGCGCGGAGCTTCCTGCGCCCCACGCTCGACCAGCTGCGGCCGCCGGAATCGCTCGCGGGCATGGGCGATGCGGTCGCGGCGATCAGCGGGGCGGTGCACCGCGGCGAGCGCATCCTGGTGCACGGAGACTACGACGTCGACGGGCAGACCGCGTCGGCGGTCCTAACCCGCGCGCTGCGGGTCGCCGGCGCGACGGTCGAGGCCTTCGTGCCGCACCGGCTGCGCGACGGCTACGACTTCGGGCCCGCGGGGTTGGCCCGGGCCCGGGAGCTGGGTGCCCGGTTGATCGTGACCTGCGACTGCGGCATCACCGCGAACAGCACCGTGCGCGCGGCGGAGGAGTCGGGCATCCGAGTGGTGGTGACCGATCACCATCTCTGTCCCGCCGAGCTGCCGCCCGCGACCGCGGTGGTGAACCCCCAGCGCCCCGACGATACCTCCGGGCTCGGCATGCTCTGCGGCGCGGGGATCGCCTTCAAGCTGGTCCAGGCGCTGGTTCCGGCCCTGGGGCTGCCCGGGGCGCTGGCCCACCATCTGCTCGATTACGTCGCCCTGGCCACCGTCGCCGACGTCGTACCCCTGGTGGGCGAGAACCGCATTCTGGTGCGGCACGGCCTCCGGCTGCTGCGCGACACGCGCTGGCCCGGGTTGCGCGCGCTGCTCGAGACCAGCGGATTGCTGGGCGAGCTGCGCGCCGGCCAGGTCGGCTTCATTCTCGCCCCGCGCCTCAATGCGGCGGGACGCATCGGCGAGGCCGCCGACGGGCTCCGGCTCCTGCTCACCGATGATCCCGCCGAGGCCCGCGCCCTCGCGGAGCGGCTCGCCTGGCTCAACACCGAGCGGCAGACCCTCGACCAGCGCATTCTCGACGAGGCGATCACCATGGTCGAGTCGGCCGGCGGGCTGGAGCGCCGTGCCGGTCTCGTGCTCGCCTCCGAAGAATGGCATCCCGGAGTGGTCGGGATCGTCGCCTCCCGCCTCGTCGAGCGTTATGGTCGGCCGGCCTTTCTGCTCTGCTTCGACGGAGACATCGGCAAGGGCTCGGGTCGCAGCATTGCCAGGTTCAACCTCCACGACGCCCTCACCGGTTGCGCCGATCTGCTCGAGCGCTACGGCGGCCACCGCATGGCGGCGGGATTGACGCTGCGGCGCGAGCATTTTCCCGCGTTCCAGCAGCGCTTCGAGGCGATCGCGCTCGAGCAGCTGCCGGTGGCCGAGCTGGGTCCCGAGCAGCGCGTTGACCTCGAGATCGAGCTCGATCACGCCAACGAGCAGCTGGAGCGCCTTTGCCGTCACCTCGAGCCCTGCGGCGTGGGCAACCCGGCGCCGGTATTCGGCGTGCGTGGCGTCGGATTCACCGAGCGGCAGGTCGTGGGGTCGAACCACCTGCGCGGTTTTCTCCGGCGCGAGGCCGGCGGCCTCGGCGCGATCGGCTTTCAGCTGGCGGACCGGGTGCCCTGGCTTTCCGACGATCCCATCGACGCGGCCTTCAAGCTCGAGCGCAATGAGTTCCGCGGCTACGTCTCCTTGCAGGCCCGGCTGCTCTCGCTCACCCCCCATCGGCACGCGTGACCCGCATCATCGCCGGCGCCTTTGGCGGTCGCCGGCTGGTCTTACCGGCCGACGTCAGGGTCCGCCCCACTGCCGATCGGGTGCGGGAAGCCTGGATGAGCATTCTCGCCGATCGGATCTCCGGTGCCCGGGTGCTCGACCTCTTCGCCGGTTCTGGCGCCCTCGGTCTGGAAGCACTCTCGCGCGGGGCGGCCCACGCGACGTTCGTCGAGCTGAGCGCCGAGGCGGTGACCGCCATCCACGCCAACGCGCACGCGCTGGGCGTCGCGGACCGGGTGACGGTACGCCGCGGCGACGCGCTGCGCTTCATCCAGCGGCTCGCCCCCCGCGCCTTCGATCTCGCCCTGGCCGATCCGCCGTACACCGTGCCGCATGCTGAGCGACTCGCCGCCGCGTTTCGAGCCCGACCCTTCGCGCGGGTCCTCGCGGTCGAGCACCCGGCCGCCCTGGAATTGCCCGGGGCCGACACCCGGCGTTACAGCGACATCGCCCTTAGCTTCTTTCACGCCCCATGACGCGCATCGCCCTGTATCCCGGGTCCTTCGACCCGCCCACGCGAGGTCATGAAGACCTGATCCGGCGCAGCCTGCAGCTCGCTGACCAGGTCGTCGTGGCCGTCGCCGTGAATGCGGTCAAAGAGCCGCTCTTCACGGTCGCCGAGCGGCTGGAGATGCTGCGCCACACGGTCGGCGACGAGCCCCGCATCCGCTTCGACTCCTTCGAGGGGCTGGTGGCGGCGTACGCCCGGCGCATCGGCGCGGCCGTGCTGGTGCGCGGCCTCCGGGCCGTCGGCGACTTCGAGTACGAGTTTCAGATGGCGCTGATGAACCGGCAGCTCAACACCGGACTGGAGACCGTCTTCCTGGTGCCGGCGCAGGGGCTCTCGTACATCAGCTCGAGTCTGGTCCGCGAGGTCGCGCGCTACGGTGGCGATGTCGGCGCGCTGGTGCATCCCTTCGTGGCCAGCGCGCTGCAGCAGCGCCATCGCGCATAGCGTTAGTTTACGAGCAGCGGAGGCGTGGACATGGGCTTCACCAAGACAACCAGCGGCGGCGTCTCGGTCGTGGTGATTGAAGGTCAGCTCATCGTGGGCAATCGCCAGGAGCTCAAGACCCTGATCCAGGAAGGACTGGACCGCGGCGAACGGAAATTCCTGATCGACTGCAGCCGCACCGGCTACATCGACTCGTCGGGCCTGGGGGCTCTGGTTTCCCTCTCGAAGAAGGTGCGCGAGCTGGGTGGCGAGCTCCGCATCGCGGGGCTCAACGAAGATCTCCGCTCGCTCTTCGAGCTCACCAAGCTCGATACGCTCTTTCACATCTCGCCCTCGGCGAAGGAAGCCCTCGCGGGATTCTGACATGGACGAGCTCGCCGCCGCTCCGCTTCGGCTCTGCCTGCGGCGCTCGCCGGCATCGGGCTCGGTCACCTCGGTCACCCTGCACCTCCCAGCCGACGTTCGCTGTGTCGAGGAAGCCGTCGAGCTGATGGCCCGCCATTGCTTTGCCGGGAGCACACCCTGCCGGCGCACCAGCTTCCGGCTGCGCGTCCTGCTTACCGAAGCGATCAGCAACAGCATTCTCTTCGGTGCCCGCGGCGACCCCGCCCGACGGGTTCGCGTCGAGGCGGAAGTCGGCGAGGACAGCATCCGCCTGGAAGTGACCGACGACGGGCCCGGATTCAATCCGCGGGAAGTCCCCGACCCCACGTCTCGAGACGGGCTAGGCCGCGCCATTGGACGCGGACTCTTTCTGATCAAGAATCTCGCCGACCGCGTCGAGTTCAACGCACAGGGGAACACGATCTGGATGACCCTGCCGCGCTCCTGAAGCGGCTGCAGCGCCTCCTCGAAGCTCTCGAAGGCGCAGCCGGGCTGCGTTTGCGCATCTGGCAGTCCGGAGGGGGAGGGCTCCGGCTCGTGGCGGGACCGGAACTTCCTCCGTCCTCCTCCCTCCTCCCCCCTCCGCCGGCCGACGGTCTCCTACCCACACCGGAGGGCGACCGTTGGTTCGGGGCCCTCACCGGTACCGACTTCTGGCTCGAGGCGCCCCCGGAGCCGCGACCCGAGGCGCTCCAGTCGCTGATTGCCGAGACGTTGCGCGCCGAACGCGCGACGAGCTACCTCTCCGCCGAGCTCGCGGCGCGCTATCAGGAAATCGACCTGCTCTACACCATCAGCGAGGTGCTGGGTCGCACGGTGCACCTCGACGAGGCGGCCGCCACGATCGTGCGCGCGGTCTCCGAGGTTGTGGGTGCGGGGCGCGCCTCCATCGCCGTGTGCGATGACGACGCGCGCGTGTTACGAACCGTCGCGGCGCGCGGCGGCTCCTCCGCCGCCGTCGCCGCGGTCTCCCTCGACGACCCCGACTCCATTGTCGCGCGCGTCGTCCGGGAATCCCGCGTCCTCGCCGGCGACGACTCCTCGCTCAGCGTGCCGATCTGCTTCACCCCGCCCGGCCAGCTCTCGCGCTGTATCGGGGTGATCACCCTCGCCGCTCGCGAGGGTGGCGGCCGCTTCAGCGCCGCGGACCAGAAGCTGGTCGCCGCCGCTGCCAATCAGATCGCCGCGGCCATCGAGCTCGCCCGGCTGGTCGTCAAGGAACGCGAGCAGCAGCGCCTGCGTGACGAGCTGGAACTGGCGCGCGACCTCCAGCTCCTCCTGCTCCCGGCGCCCAACGTGCTCCGTGGCGACGCCCAGGTCGCAGTGCGTTGCATTCCCACCGAGCGCGTCGGCGGCGACTTCTACACCTTCAATCGTCTCGGGCTCGGCGTCGTGGCGGTAATGCTGGGGGACGTCGCTTCTCACGGCTTCGCCGCGGCGCTGGTGATGGCCGCGGTGATGGCCGCCGCCGGCATTCACGCCTCGAGCGGCGCCACTCCCGACGTCACGCTCCGCGCGCTCCGCGACAGTCTCGCGGAACGGCTCGCTTCGTCCGACACCTACCTCACGGTGTTCTACGGCATCCTCGATCCGGGCCGGGGACGGCTCACCTGGGCCAGTGCGGGCCACCCCTATGCCTTCCGGATCCCGAGTGCCGGGGCACCCGAGCGACTCAACGCCACGGCCCCGCCGCTCGGGCTCGGAGGCGCGGCCGAGATCGGCTCGTGCTCGGTGCAGTGGAGCAAGGGCCGCGATCTGCTCTGCCTGTGGACCGACGGACTGATCGATGAGGAAAACGCCGCCGGTGAGCGTTTCGGTGAAGCCCGTCTGCTCGCGGCGCTGGAACGCCGCCGCGCGCTCGAGCCCGAGCAGATCGTCGCCGTCGTCATGGCCGAGGTCGAGGCCTTCGCCACGCAACAGCGCGACGACCGGACGCTGCTGGTGCTCCGGCTGTAGCGTGGTCCGCGCCAAGAAGCGACTCGGCCAGCACTTCCTGCATCACCGCGCCATTCTCGAGCGCATCGCCGACGCGCTCGCCGCGGTGCCGGGTGACCTGGTGCTCGAGATCGGGCCGGGGCAGGGGGCCTTCACCGGCGTGCTCGTAGAACGCGGCGCGCGGGTCAGCGCGATCGAGAAGGACAGCGAGCTCGCCGCGCTCGTGGCCGAGCGGGTACCCGAGGCGCACCTCGTGGTGGGCGACGCCCTGGAGCTCGACTGGCGCCAGGTGGCGCGGGCTAACCCGGGGGACCCGCTGCTCGTCGCCGGGAACATTCCCTATCAGATCACCAGCCCCCTGCTGGCACGAGCGCTCGAGCCGCCGCTGCCGCTCCGGATCGTCTTCCTGGTCCAGGAGGAGGTCGCCGATCGCCTCGTCTCGAGCGCGGGCTCGGCGGACTATGGCGCGCTCACCGTAGGCGTGCAGGTGATGGCCGCCGTCGAGAAACTCTTCCGGGTTTCGGCCGGCGCCTTCCATCCACGCCCCAAGGTCGACTCGGCTGTCGTACGACTGACTCCGCGCGACGTGCCCCTGGTTCCGGAGCCAGAGCGTCCGGCGTTCCGGAAGCTCGTCGTCGGGCTCTTCGGCTTCCGGCGCAAGCAGCTGGGCCGGGGACTGCGCGAGCTGACCGGATGGACGGCGGAGCAGGTGGGCGAAGTTCTAACCCGGGCCCGGATTGCATCGCGGGCGCGGCCCGAGTCCCTGAGCCCCGCGGGCTTCGTCGGGTTGCTCGCCGCGCTCATTGACGCGGGGTGGCGACCCCGCTAGCTTTGTGAAAACTTTCACATATTGTGCGCAAGATCGCCGAGTCAACCGTCCGCCGTCTCTCGCTCTATCTCCGGTTTCTCGAGGAGTTCGAAGCGCAGGGCGCGAGCACCATCAGCTCGGCGGCGCTCGCCACGCGCGGCGGTACCACGTCGGCGCAGGTGCGCAAGGATCTCTCGTTCTTCGGGTCGTTCGGCAAGCGGGGGATGGGCTATGCGGTGCCCGCGCTCAAGGCCCAGCTGCAGGAGATCCTGGGACTCGACCGCCGCTACCGGGTCGTGGTGATCGGGGCGGGGAAAATCGGCAGCGCCCTGGTCCAGTATCAGGGTTTCCGCGATCGCGGCTTCGATCTGATCGCGATCTACGACAACGATCCCAAGAAGATCGGGCGGAGCTGGAATGGGCTGAGCGTGCGCGACGTAGCACAGCTCGAGCGCGACCTCAAGCACGACCCCGCGGACATCGCGGCGATCGTGACGCCGGCCGACGCGGCCCAGGCCGTCGCCGATCGGCTGGTGACTTCGGGCGTGACGACGATCCTCAACTTTGCGCCCGTCCAGCTTCAGGTTCCGGACCGGGTCGCGGTGAAGACGGTAAATCTGGTGCTGGAGCTGGAGGCGTTGAGCTACGTGTTGGCGAATCGGTGACTGGTCGATTGGTCGATTGGTCGATTAGTCGATTAGTCGATTAGTCGATTAGTCGATTGGTCGATTGGTCGATCGGTTACGATGGATCCCTTCCGGCTTCCGCGGAGCACGTGACATAGTCGCGCCAGCATGGCGCCCACTTCTGTCATCAGTCCGCGTAGAGTCTGAAGCTCGTCACAAGCCGTGTAGTTCAAGCGAATACTCAGCTCGCAGTATGTTTCCAGCTCTCGTAACGAGCCCATCGCTATCACAAGAAACCTGGCGTAATCGAGGGAGCCTCTTCGTCCGGTGCCTTCGGCAATATTGGCTGGGATAGAAATGTCGGCGCGTCGCATTTGGCCCGTCAGGCCGTACCACTCGCGTTTGGGATAGGTCTGTGTCAGTTGGTAGGTAGCGCAGGTCGATCCCTTTCTGCCAGACAGTCAGGTCGCGAAAAGTTCTCATGTGTGGACTTGGGAACGGAGACATCCCGCAAGCTATCTGGCCGCGCAGTGCCGAGGGTGTCCTTTTGCCTCGCTACGGTACCTCCCAACCCGCACTAATCGACTAATCGACTAATCGACTAATCGACCAATCGACTAATCCCTTACCTTGCTGCATGCCCTCCCTGCGCGTCGGCAGTGAAATCGGTGCCCTCAAAGGCGTCCTGGTGCACACCCCGGGCCTCGAGCTCGAAGCCGTTACCCCCGCCAACCGCGAGGATTTCCTCTACGACGACCTGATCGGCCGGGAGGTCGCGGCCCGTGAGCACGCCCGCCTCAAGGCCGTGCTCGAGCGCTTTGCCTCGGTGCACGAGATCAGCGCCCTCCTCAGGGAGGTGCTCGCGGACCGGCGCGCCCGCGAGTACCTGATCGGACGGACCCTCGACGTCGTTCCGTCGGAGCCCCTCGCCCAGCGGCTCGCCGAGCTGCCACCGGCCGAGATCGTCCGCATGCTGGTGGAAGGCACCGAAGAAGTGCCGGGTCCCATCGCCCGCGCGCTCAACGAGACCGGTTTCGTACTGCCGCCGCTGCCGAACCTCTTCTTTCCGCGCGACATCGGAATGGTGATCGGGACCCACGCGGTGGTGGGCTCGATGCGCTACCGGATCCGCTGGACCGAAGAGCTGCTCATCAAGACGCTCTTCGCTTTCCATCCCGGTCTCGCCAACAGCGGCATCCTCTACGACGGGGCGGAGGAGCGCCGCGACAACTTCACGCTCGAGGGCGGCGACGTGCACGTGCTGCGGCACGACCTGCTGCTGCTCGGCTTCAGCGAGCGCTCCTCGCCGGGCGCGCTCGACGTGCTCTCCGACGTGGCGTTCGAGAAGGCCGGGGTGCGCGACGTGATCGTGGTCATCATGCCGGGGAATCCCACCGCGATCCATCTCGACATGCTCTTCACCCAGGTCGACCGGGAGCTCTGTCTCGTCTACCCTTCCAGCTTCATCGGACCCGAGCGCCTCACGATCCTGCACCGCCGCAAGGGAGAAACCGCGGTCCGCGAGGCCCACGATCTCTTCGCCGCGCTCAAGGCCGTCGGGCTTCCGCTCACGCCGGTCTACGCCGGTGGCGAGCGGCGGCTCAGCCAGGAGCGCGAGCAGTGGGCTTCGGGCTGCAACGCGCTCGCGCTCGCTCCCGGGGTGATTGTCACTTATGCACGCAACGAAGAGACGCTGCGGGAATTGGGGCGCGCCGGCTTTCAGATCTCTCCCAGTGCCGAGTTCCTCGCGGGGGATGGCACGCCGACTGCACGCACGGCGATAACTCTCGAAGGCGGAGAGCTGGTGCGTGGTGGCGGTGGCGCGCGCTGCATGACCCTTCCCATTCTGCGAGACGACCTCTGATCGGTAGCCTGGCCCTCCATCGCGACTCCACGCTGGTCGACCGCGCCCTCCTCGCGATGGGTGAGCAGGCGCGCCCCGCGTCTTGGCTGGCGCGAAACATCCTCGGTCTGGCGCAGGCACCCGAGCTCATCGCCGAGCGGCTCGCCGCCGCTCTGCTCGGCGCGGACCCCCGGGTCCAGCGCCGGAACGATGGCTGCTGGGCCCTGGTTGCCGCGGCGAGCGGGGTTCCGCTGATCGAAGAGTGCGCCTTCGCGGTGGTGGACGTGGAGACCACAGGAGTGCGTGCGGCCCGGGACGACCGGATCACCGAAATCGCGGTGGTGGTGGTCCAGGGGGAGCGCTGCGAAGTGGTGCTCGACCTGCTGGTCAATCCGGGTCGCCCGATCGCCGGTATCGTGACCTCGATCACCGGAATCACCAATGCGATGGTGCGGGCGGCGCCCCGCTTCGAGGAGATCGCCGAGCGGGTAGCCGACGCGCTCGCCGGCCGGATCTTCGTGGCCCACAACGCCCGCTTCGACTGGCGCTTCGTGTCGGCCGAGCTCAGGCGGGCACGCGGCCTGGCGCTCGATGGCGCCCGGCTCTGCACCGTGCGGCTCGCGCGCAAGCTGGTGGAAGCCGTCCAGGGGTGCTCGCTGGACGCGCTGAGCTATCGCTTTGCGCTCGAGAACCCCGCGCGCCACCGGGCCGGCGGCGACGCGCTCGTCACGGCCTTGCTGCTCCAGCGGCTGCTCTTTGGCCGACTGGTTGGCCCTGCACTACGCCGAGTGGAGGGCGATGCCGCCCTGCTTGTCGTCCGGGGCGAGCTGCCGGTACTCCTCGAGGGCCGGGATCGCCTCGTCGTACCGCTTGGCCCGCGCGAGCACGACGCCCAGGTTGAGCGTGGCGAATTTCTGCTCGTCCCGGAAGGTCGAGT
>CAYNNS010000098.1:0-10395 GCA_964398345.1 uncultured Gemmatimonas sp.
GCGGCGGGGGTCTGCTAAGGGGGCCCGTAACATAGCAATCTAGGTTGATGGTGAAGCGGTTGAGGTCCACGATGAGGTGTCTCCCGTCGTCGCCGAGACTTCGACATACTCCAAGGCAGATCACTTGTTAACGCAGATCAAGTGCCATCAGGCTGCTGCGATCACGGACGTACAGTGTAGTCCCGACCAGTGCCGGCGCCGTCCAGGCGTTGCTGTGCAGCAACGCCGCGCGCGACAGCACCTTCAGGCCCGCGGGCGAAACCGTGGCAAGCAAGAGGTTACCGTCCTCATCGACGACGATCATGCTCGCCCTGGACGTCTCGGGATCCATGTGCTCCACGGACGTGAAGCCGAACCGGATCACCGCCGCCGAGCAGGCCGCCAGCGACTTCATCGAGTCCCAGACGGGCCGCCCGCCCATCGGCCTCGGCGTCTTCGGCGGGCCCGCCGTGGTTCCCGTGCATCAGGTGCTTCCCGTTTTTGGGATCGACCCAGATCGCGTGCTGGTCGACGTGTGCCGGCGGGTTGTTGCCGCCGGCGTTGTCGAGGGTCGCGAAAGTCCTGCCGCCGTCGAGCGACTTCGCGACAGGGAGCCCGGCGACGTAAATGGTCTTGTCGTTGCCGGGATCCACCCTGAGCTGGCTGAAGTACATCGGCCGAGCGTCGCAGTTGCTCATGAGCTTCCAGGAGCGGCCCTTGTCCTCGGAGCGGTACACACCACCCTGGGCAGGATCGAGCTCGGGCGGCTTGCGGGGGGCCTGACCCGCCGCCGGAGGCTGGGCGGGCACCGCGCCGCCACCACCACCACCACCACCACCACCACCACCGCCTCCGCCAAACCCGCCACCGGGGCCGCCGTTGTTGCACCAGTTGAAGCCGCCTCCAAATCCGCCGCCCCCGCCCCCGCCTCCGCCCCCGCCGCCTCCACCTCCACCGGCCGCACCCCCACCGGCACCGGGCGTGGCTTCTGCGTTCGCCGATGCCGCCGCGGCGCTCGCCACCATCGCGGTGCCGCTCTGGCCGGCGTAGATCTGGGCGTAGACCACGTTGGGGTTGGAGCGGGAGACCTCGAGCGCGATGCGGCCGTAGGAACCGGGTGGCAGGCCGTGGCCGGTAAGCTTGGTCCAGGTCCTGCCGGCGTCTTCGCTCTTCCAGAGCGCGCTGCCGGGACCGCCCCCATTGAAGCAGCAGCCGCTGCGCAGGCGCTGGTAACTCGCGGCGTACAGCACGTTGCTATTGCCGGGATCCATGGCGATGTCGGTGAACCCGGTGTAGTCGTCGATGAACTTGATCTTGTTCCAGCTCCTGCCGCCGTCGGTGGTCTTGTAGACGCCGCGCTCCGGGTTAGGGCCGAAGAGATGGCCCGGCGCCGCGACGTAGACGACTTCCGGGTTGCGGGGATCGATCACGATGCGCGCGATCGACTGGGTCTCCCGCAGCCCGATGTTGGTGAAGGTCTTGCCGCCGTCGGTGGTCTTGTAGATCCCGTCCCCGAATGATGTGGTCTGCCGGTTGTTGGGCTCTCCGGTTCCCACGTAGACCACGTCGGGATTGCTCGGGTGGATCGCGATGTCGCCGATCGAGGCGGTGCCGTAGGTCTGGAAGACCGGCTCGAAGGTCGTGCCGTTGTTCTCGGACTTGAATACCCCTCCGACCGCGTATCCGATGTAAATGACGTTGGGGTCGCTCTCGGAGACGGCGATGTCGTCGATCCGGCCACCCATACTCGCCGGCCCGATGGAGCGGAACCGGAAGGGAGCGAGCAGCGGATCGGTCGAGGGGTTGATCACGGGGGCGCGGGCCGGTGCGGGGGCACCGCCCTGGGCCAGGAGGCCGGAGGCCGTCGTCGAAAGGGCCAGCGCGACAAGACACCACGGACGCCCAAACGAGCGGAGCATGAGCAGGATCCTGTGGGAGTTAGGAGGACGGTTCCGTGAGAATCTACTCGCGGCTCTCCGCATTCGTTGCGAGAATCTCGCGGAGCCGCTTGGGGTCGCACGGCTTGGTGCAATGGTCGTCGAACCCTGCCTCCCGGCAGCGCTGCCGCTCTTCCTCCGAGCCGAAGCCGGTCAGGGCGATGAGGCGCAGCTTCCGGTTCGCCGGATCGGCCCGGATCTGGGCCGCTACTTCGTAGCCGTCCATCTCCGGCATACCGAGGTCGAGCAGCACCAGATCGGGACGACCCGAGCGCACCGCCGTGAGTGCCGAGGGGCCATCGTACGCGACCAGCGCCCTGGCGCCGAGGGTCTGCAGCACCATCGCCATGGTATCGGCGCCGTCGTGGTTGTCGTCGACGACCAGAACTTTGAGTCCGGCGGCGACCACACCGGAACGGACGCTGTGCTCGCCCGAATGGCTGGCCGGTGTCCGCCGGCTGGCCGGCAATCGGATCACGAACTCACTGCCAGCGTTCAGGCCCTCGCTGTGTGCCCTGATGCTTCCCCCGTGCAGCTCGACCAGGCTCCGGGCCAGTGCCAGCCCGATTCCCAGCCCGCCCTGGGCTCGTTTCAGGGTACGGTCGACCTGGGCGAACATCTCGAAGACCCGCGGCAGCATGTTCGCGGGTATGCCGAGCCCGTTGTCGCGCACCGACAACAGCACCTCGTCGCCGTCGCGGGCGACGCTGAGCGTGATGCGGCCGCCTTCCTGGGTGTATTTCGCCGCGTTGTTGAGCAGGTTGGAGAGCACCTGGGCCATCCGAACCGGATCGGCGTCGATGCACAGGAGCTCGTCGGGCAGGACGAGGGTCAGCTGATGCGACGCGGCCTCGATGAGCGGCCGGCTGGTTTCGACCGCGCTCTCGACGACCGTCGCCACCGCCACGGGCTCCCGCTTGAGCACGATCTTGCCACCGGTGATGCGGGAAACCTCGAGCAGATCGTCCACCAGACGGATCATGCGGTTGAGCTGCTGCTCCATCATCCGGTACATCTGCTCGGTGCGGCCATCGCTGTCCCGGGAGCGCAGGACGTGGAGCGAATTGCGCAGCGGGGCGAGCGGGTTACGCAGCTCGTGGGAAAGCGTGGCCAGAAACTCGTCCTTCCGCCGGTCGGCGAGGAGCAGCGCCTCTTCGGCCTGCACCCGCTCGGTGATGTCGATCGCAATTCCTCCGATCAGCCGCACGTCGCCGTGGGCATCGAGGATCGGGAACTTGCTGACGATCGAGTGGTGCACGGTTCCGTCGGGATGGGCGAGGTGCTCCACGACCTGAATCCCGGTGCGCCGCGCGACGGCGAGCGCGTCGTTCTCGCGGAACTGGGTCACGGTCTCGGGTGGGAAGAGCTCGGTGTCGCTGGCGCCATAGACCTCCTCGCGAGGCCGCCCGAACACCCGGGCAGCGGCCCGATTGACATAGACGTAGCGTCCCTCGAGGTCCTTGATCCAGGCGAGCCCGGGCAGGTGCTCCGTAAACCGGGCGAAGCGCTCTTCACTCTCCCGCAGGCGCAGCTCCGCCCCACGCTGGGCACTCTCCAGGGCGTCTCTGAGCTGCAGTTCCATCTCGCGCCGCTGGGTGAGATCCCGCGCGATGATGAGGTAGCAACGCGGCGTGCCGTCCGTCCCGACCACCGCCGTGATCGTCAGCCCCGCCCAGAAGCGGCTGCCGTCCTTGCGCAGGCACCAGCCCTCGTCGGCGAGTCGGCCCGAGCGAGCCGCCTCCTCGAGGTGACGGGCTGGGACGCCCTCGCTCACCGCCTGCGCCGGGTAAAACTCGCTGTGGGAACGTCCCATGACCTCGGCGGCCGAAAAGCCCGTCACCCGGGCCGCTCCCGCGTTCCAGCTGCTGATGTGACCCTCGGGGTCGAGCAGCAGAATGCCGTAGTCATCCACGCCTTCGACCAGCTGGCGGAAATGATCTTCGGTGCGACGCCGCCTGTTCCGGACGGGGGCACCCGGTGGATCCGGCTTGCGAGGCTGACGAGCCATAGAAGGGACCGGCGACCGGCGCTTCAGCCGAGGCCGGAGACTCCGAGGGTAAACGGACTGTAGCGCGTGAGGGCCGGATCGTCGAGTTGATCGAAGGCTTCCACGCGCTTGATCCAATTGGCGAGTCGAGTGCTGCCTGGTAAGGCCACGACTTCGATCGCGACCTTGAGCAGGTAAATGGTAACCAGGGTGCGGAGCAGGGCAGCGAAGGGCAGCACGCCGAGGAAGGCGATCCCCATGAAGGCGACGGAATCCACCGCCTCACCCACCAGCGTCGAGGCCACGAACCGCCAGCCCTGCGCCAACCCGGTGCGGCCTCCCTGGGCGAACTTCATTCGGGACAAGACGAAGCTGTTGGCGAATTCGCCCGAGCAGTAGGCGATCAGGCTACCCAACGCGATGCGCGGCACGATCCCGAGGACGGTGGCATAAGCCTCCTGATTGTGCCAGAACGGCGCGGACGGCAGCACCCCAACCAGCCAGAAGCAGAGGGCCCCCAGCAGCTGGCACGCCATGCCGGTCCAGATCACGCGGCGGGAGCGGCCGTAGCCGTACACCTCGGTGAGCACGTCATTGAGGATGAACGCAACGGGAAAGAGGAGGGTCGCGCCGGGAAACTCGATCGGCCCCAGCGCCACGAACTTCGAATCCAGCGGCGGAGTGAGCAGCAGGACGGCGACGAAGAAACCCGTCAGCACCGGGAGGAGACGGAGCTCTCGCTCCACCGTCACCATGCATGCTCCTGGGATCTGCAGTGGCTGAACATCTAGGGAGTCAGGTCGCTGCGGTCAACCGGTCGCCGCTATCTTGCTCCGGAATCTCGGGGAGGCCTCCAGCGTGCGGACGTTCGACGATTTCGGAAAGCTGCTGCTGCGGTTCACCGTGGGAGCCATCCTGCTCTTCCACGGCATTTATAAGGTCCGTCACGGCGTCGCCTGGATCGAGCAGCCTCTGGCGCGGTTTGGTTTGCCGGGCTTCCTCGCCTATGGCACCTACGTCGCCGAGGTCCTCGGTCCGTTGCTGCTGTTTCTCGGCTACAAGGCGCGCCTCGCGGCCCTGGCGATCGTGCTCGACATGACCATGGCGATGGTGCTGGTGCTGCGGCCCGCGCTCTTCACGATCAAGGCGCAGGGCGGTGGGGGGTGGGCCGTCGAGCTGGAGGCCTTCATTCTGCTGACTGCGCTCACGATTTTCCTGGCTGGCTCGGGCCGCTACCGGCTTGGGAAAGGCAGCTGGGACTAAACTGCGCCGACCAGGACCGTTCGCCGAGCCGAGCGAGGCCGCCAAGGCGGCCTCGCTGCGTTATGTCAACGATGCTCGACCCGGGATTCGACGGCGTCGCGCCGGGAAAGGCTTTGCCTATTACCTGCCCGACGGCTCTAGGCTCCGCGATCGCCCGGCGCTGACGCGGATCCGCTCGCTCGCCGTTCCGCCGGCCTGGGAGCAGGTCTGGATCTGTCCCCAGGCTGAAGGACACCTCCAGGCCACGGGCCGCGACGCCAGAGGCCGCAAGCAGTACCGTTACCACCCCCGCTGGCGTCGGGTTCGCGACGAAACCAAGTATGAACGGATGTTGGTGTTCGGCGGGGCGCTACCGCGCATCCGGGCCCGGCTGAAGAAGGACCTGGCGCTGCCCGGTCTACCTCGCGAAAGGGTCCTCGCCACGATCGTGCGGCTGCTGGAAACCTCGTTCATTCGCGTGGGGAACGAGGAGTACGCGCGCGCCAATCGCTCGTTCGGGCTGACCACCTTGCGGAACCGGCACGTGGAAATCAGCGGGTCCACCCTGCGGTTTCGTTTTCAAGGCAAGAGCGGAAAGAGCCATATGGTTGACGTGAACGACCGGCGCATGGCCCGGCTGGTGCGGCGCTGCCGGGACCTCCCGGGCCAGGACCTGTTTCAGTACCTCGACGAAGCGGGAGCCCCGCAACCGATCGATTCGGGTGCGGTCAACGACTATCTCCGCGAAGTCTCCGGACAGGAATTCACCGCGAAGGACTTCCGGACCTGGGCTGGAACGCTCCTCGCGGCGCGCCGACTCTTCGCGGAAGGCGAGCGTCCCACGATCGCGGAAACCGCCAAAGCGGTCGCGGGGGATCTAGGCAACACCGCGGCCATCTGCCGCAAGTGTTACATCCATCCCGCCGTGCTCACGGCGCACCAGAATGTCGAGTTGTACGAGCGGTGGGAGAAACTGCGCGAAGCCGTGCCGTCGCGCCGCGGACTCAGCAAAGAGGAAACGTCGCTGCTGGCGTTTCTGCGCGCCACGCCTTGATCAGGGCTGCTCGGCCACCCGCCGGCGTCGGCCGCTTGCCGGTGACAGGTCGATGAGCAGCGCGATCACCAGACCGACAATCGGCCACAGGGTCCACTGCCCGGCAAACCAGTGCTGAACCGCTGTGTACCAGAGCAGGGTCGTGGGAAGGAAGATGAAGCCGAGAATCGGCCAGAGCGGGGTGGTGAAGAGGCCATTGAACCAGCGGCTCGTCAGCCAGAGCAGCGCGACGACGAGCCGTGGCGTAATCAGCGCCAGGAGCGTGAACAGACAGGGCATCAGCCGGGCTCCTGGGCGTGCGCGAAGGAGCCGCCACAGCGGGTTACGAGTGGGCCGCTGCCGCCTGGGGTCTCCATCGATGCCGGTTCCAACGGGCGCCGCGAAAGCGCGGCGGTTACCTCAGCCGCCGCGCTTCAGCCAGCGCTGGGCCGCCAGCTTGGCTTTCCGAGAGCCGCCGTAGACGGCATCGGAAAAGAGCCGGCTGCGAAACCGCCGGCTCTTGGTCTTCGGGTTCACTTTACCAAACGGCAGGCGGGCTTGCCAGCCCTTCGTGCTCGCGGAGCGAACTCGGACGATCCAGCTCAACCTCGGGCCTCCGGGTTAAGAGAGCGTACCAGGGAAGTATTGTCGAATCCCCCCGCAGAGAGCAAGCGCCCGTTATTTGCCGAGGGCGCCACGGATCTTTGCGAGGTGATGCCAGCTGTGTCGTAATGCATGGTCCTCGATGAAAAACTGCGCCGTCAACGGCGCGTCGCTGTTGAGCGAAACGGGGGCGGCCCGGTCCAGCACCTCATCCGCGAGGGCTCGCACAGCCCGCGCCGCCTCGCGGCTGTTCTTGCGCAATAACGCAACAGTCTCCGGCTTGCCGGCCCCGGAATTCTCCTTGGCATGGCCGGCGTTCATCTCGGCGATCCCGGTCCAGGTAACCCCGGTGATTGCCTTGCCCTCCGCCAGGACCGAGGCGAGCTGGATCTCGATCGGGTAGACGCTCGCCACGTGATGGATGATGACCCCCACCGTACGGCCATCAGGAGGTACTACGCGCTTCCACTCCGAATCGCTTAACCCCTCGGCAAAAGCCGCGAGGCCGTCGGCTCCCTGTTCAATCCGGGCCGCGAGTGCTTCCGATCGCTTTCCCATGCGGTCTCCGTGCCTAGTAATGATCCCGTTTGCAGCGACAACGGTTCGGGGGGTGGAATGTATACTTTTCCATTCCAAATGCCTGTCCGCATCCTGAACCAGACGGAAATCACCGCGCTGCTTCCCATGGAAGAGTGCGTCGAGGTCATGGACCGGGCGCTGCGGACTCTGAGCCAGGGCGGGGCACAGCTTCCCCTGCGCACGGTGCTGCGCCTTCCCGAAGATCGGGGGTTCTTTGGCGTCATGCCGGCACGGCTAGCCGAGCCGGAGTCGCTCGGCGTCAAGGCGATCGGAGTGTTTCCCGGGAACGAAGGCACTCCACTCGATTCGCATCAGGGGCTGGTGATTCTCTTCAGCACGGAGACCGGCGCCCCTCTGGCCATCCTCGACGCCAGCAGCATCACGGGGATCCGAACGGCGGCCGTGAGCGGGGTGGCGACCCGCATCCTGGCTCGGGAGGATGCCGGGGATCTGGCGCTGCTGGGCACCGGAGTGCAGGCGCGCACGCACCTGGATGCGATGCGGACCGTGAGGCGGTTGCGCCGGGTCCGGGCCTTCGGTCCGAATCGGGAGCGACTCGCCGGTTTCGTCCGGGGGGCCAAGGACCACCGAGGCGTGGTCGTCGAACCCGTGGCTTCGGCTCGCGACGCGGTAGTGGGCGCAGACCTTATCTGCACGGTCTCCTCATCGGCCACGCCGCTGGTGCAGTCGGAGTGGGTGGGTGCCGGCGTCCACATCAATGCGGTAGGGTCCAGTATCCCGACCGCGAGAGAACTCGACACCGCGACCGTGGTTCGGGGGCGGCTCTTCGTGGACCGGCTCGAATCGGCACGGGCGGAGGCCGGAGATTTCCTGATCCCGCGAAACGAGGGCGCAGTTTCCGATGACCACATTCTCGGCGAGCTCGGCGACGTGCTGCTCGGCCGCGTCCCAGGCAGAACCGGAGGGTCGGAGCTAACCATCTTCAAATCCCTCGGGATCGCCATTGAAGACCTTGCGGCGGCGCACCATGTGCTCGGCAAGGCGGAGGCCCGCGGTGTAGGTCTCGTCGCCGAACTGGGCGGCTTGCGGGGCTGAGCCGCCGGGTGCGCGCGCGCTTCAACCCGTTTGTTCAGCCTGGTCCATCCGGCGCTTCGGTCCCCGCCGAAGTGCTCGCCTTTCATCGATCCGTGCCGGGGTATGCTCCGACTCCGCTGCACTCGTGTGCGTACCTGGCCGGCGCGCTGGGAATCGGGGCGCTCTACCTCAAAGACGAATCCCAGCGTTTCGGACTCAACGCCTTCAAGGGTCTCGGTGCAGTCTGGGCGTTGCAACGGATCAGGGCATCCCGGTCCGGACCCATGACCGTGGCGGCGGCCACGGAGGGCAACCACGGCAGGGCGGTGGCTTGGGCAGCGCGATCCCTCGGCCTACCCGCGGTCATCTTCATCCCGCGTCACGCGGCACCCGCGCGGGTCGAGAACCTTCGTCGGGAGGGCGCCCGGGTCGAGCTGGTGGCGGGCTCCTATGACGAGGCCGTAGCACGCTGTGCCCGGGAGAGCGCCGAGCGAGGCTGGCAGGTCGTGAGTGATACCGGCTACTCCGGGTATACCGAAATCCCGGAATGGATCGCGCAGGGCTATACCACGCTGTTTCGAGAGGCCGACGCACAGCTCGCCAGCGCGGGGTTGACTCCGCCCGAGATCGTGCTGATTCAGGCCGGCGTCGGTGGGTTGCTGCACGCCGCGGTCATGCACTTCCGGGCGAGCCGGGTTGCGCCGATACTGATTGCCGTAGAGCCCGAATCGGCGGATGCCTTGCAGGCGTCGATCGAGTCACCGACCGGAGCTCCGATGCCTGCCAGAGGCAGTCAGGACTCGATCATGGCCGGCCTCAACTGCGGGAGCGTGTCGCTCACGGCGTGGCCGGTCGTCAGGCGTGGCGTCGACGTCTTCGTTACCGTCACGGACGCCTTTGCCGAAGCGGCGATGCGGTTGCTGGCCCGGCCGCAAGGTGGGGATGCCCGTGTCGTGGCGGGCGAAACCGGCGCTGCCGGGCTCGCGGGTCTGCTCGCGCTGCTTCAAGCGCCGGAGCTCAGCGTGGAACGGGAGCGACTGGGACTGGGCCGGGGCCGCCGCGTCCTGGTGGTCAATACCGAAGGCGCAACCGACCCCGCGGGTTATCGGCGGGTGGTCGGCGACGGGGAACTGGCTGAACCGCGAAAGGAGCCGTAACGATGCCGCTACTTCCTCCCATTAATCTCAAATCCTGGATCGAAGAACACCGCGCGCTGCTCAAGCCCCCGGTCGGCAACAAGATGATCTGGCAGGACTCGGAATTCATGGTGATGGCGGTCGGCGGTCCCAATCAGCGGAAGGATTTCCACGTCGAGGACGGCGAGGAGTTCTTCTATCAGGTCGAAGGCGACATCACCCTGCGGATCATCGAGGACGGCAAGCCGCGGGACATTCCGATTCGCGAAGGCGAGATGTTCCTGCTGCCGCCCGGGATTCCGCATTCGCCCCAGCGGCCGGCGAACACGATCGGCCTGGTGATCGAGCGACGCCGGGCGGAAGCGGAGCGGGACCATCTCCGCTGGTTCTGCGAGCGCTGCGGAGCGCTGCTGTACGACGCGAACTTTCAGCTGGTCGACCTGGGCAAACAGCTCAAGCCGATCATCGAGCAGTTCTATGCGGATGAAAAGTTGAGGACCTGCAAGCAGTGCGGTCAGGTGATGGCGGTGCCCGCAGCGGCCGCCCCGGCCGCGAAGTAGTGCTCACGGTCGATCTGCACACCCACATTCTGCCGGAGAGCTGGCCCGACCTCGCGGCCCGCTATGGCTACGGGGGCTGGGTCTCGGTCACCCGGGATGAACCCTGCCGGGCCAAGCTGCTGATCGATGGTACCCTGTTCCGCGAGATCGGGGACAACTGCTGGTCCTGCGCCCGCCGCCTGGAAGACTGCGAGCGCGACGGCGTCGCGGTGCAGGTGCTCTCGACCGTGCCGGTGATGTTCGCCTACTGGGCGCGGGCCAGGGACACGCTCGACCTCGCCCGGCTGCTGAACGATCATCTCGC
>CAYNNS010000099.1:0-10387 GCA_964398345.1 uncultured Gemmatimonas sp.
CGCGCAAACGGGAGCGGCGGCCGAGCCACGATCTGCCGCAGCATCGCCTCGCGCTCCAGCGCGAACTCGGCGTACGGATGCCCCGTGAACAGGGTGTAGAGCACCGCGCCCAGCGCGAACTGCTCGCTCGCGGCCGTGGGAGCGGGGAAGTCATGTCCCGCCAGCTCGGCCCGGGCTTGCTCGGGAGAGAGATAGGCCGGCACGCCCCCGCGCGCGGCGGTGCCGCGGAGCCGGAGCGGAGCCAGCGGCTCGGCGAGGCCGAAATCGAGCAGCGTCACCCGCTCCCTCGTGTCGATCAGCAGGTTGTCGGGGTGCACGTCTCCGTGCAGCAGGAGTTTCCGATGCAGCCGCGCGTAGGCTTGCGCAATTCGCAAAGCCTGGCGGAGCAGCGACCGCCGCGCCGGCGCGTCATCCCCCCCGCGCAGCTCGGCGCTGGTGCTGCGGGGTGAGATGCCGGCACTCCAGCTCATCGCTACCCAGGGCCGTCCGCGATGGCGCCCGCTCCGGAGCAAGGTGGGCGCGCCGGTCCCGCCAAGGTGACGGAGCGCCGCGGCCTCGCGGCCGAGCTGCGCGGCGAGGCTGGTCCCCGGACGCGCCAGCTTGACGGCGGCAAGCCCACCGCCGCGGCCACGGCATTGGTAGAGCTCGGTGTCGTCGCGAAGCTGAACGCAGCGCAGGACCCCAAAATGCCCGATGCGGTCGCCGCGCTCGCGGGTCGGCAGCAGCGCGGCGGCCTGGGGGGAGCTCGCCGGCACCAGGAAGGCGGCGTTGAAGCAATCGCGCAGCAGCGGAAAGGCCCGCTCCAGCACGAGCTCGGGGTCGAGGCCCTCGCGCGTGGCGTAGGCGATCACTCCGTCCGCGACGCGTTTGGGGCTGCGAAACTCCTCGAGCAGCGCCGCGCCGGCGGCATCGATCAGCTTGGCGCGGGCCCGGCCCTGTGGGCGGGTGACGGCATAACCCGCGGCATTGGCCCGGAGCCGCGCCTGCACCCGCGTGGCCAGCCGGGCCACCGGCAGGATGGCGACGTCGCTGGGGAGGACCAGCGGCTCAGTGAGCGACACGCGGATTCCAGAACCAGGCCGGCGGGGTCCAGCGCCGCGGGTCGACCCCCTCGAGCGAGACCCGATCGATGGCGTAGCGCCACGCCGGAACCGGGGCGCCGGCGGCCAGCGCCGACGCGACCCCGTTGCCGAGCCGCGCCGTGATCCAGCGGCGCCAGCTGGTCTGCCGCAGCGGACCGGGGGGCTCGGCTCGGTCGCCGGGGTCGGCGCCCCAGGAGAGTAACCCGCTACCGTCGAGCGCCACCGTGAAGGGGACGCCCTGCGCGGGCAGCCCCCGGAGCGTCACGCGCAACCGGTCCGCCCCCTCCTGAAGCGCCGCGAGCCCGGTGTAATAGGCCACCAGCTTCTCCGAGCGGAGCAGCGTCACGAGGTCGCCGCCCAGCTTGAACGCGAAGGGCGCGCAGCCGGCCGGAAGCGCGCGCAGGGCGCGGCTCGCCTCCCCCACACCGGCGGCATGCGGGCTGAGGTAGAGCTTGTACGTCGGTGCGTCGGCCGCGGGCGAGGGCGCTCCCCGCCGCTCCCACACCTCCCACACCGGAGCCCCGGGCTCGGCACTCACAAAGCGGGACCAGCCGCGAGGGGCGCGGGGGGCGCCGCCCGCTAACCAGCGCTGCACCGCGTCGGTGTCGGGGAGCCGCCGCCGCCATTGCGGCGACGCCGGCACGCTGTTGTAGCGATAGAGCCGCTCCGCGAGCACCCGCGGCTTCTGAATGCCGAGCGCCGCGGCGTAGTGCAGCGCCTCGAGCGACAGCCTGGCGATGCGGCTTTTGCCGACGGCGGCGGCGTCAGGAAAGCAAAGCTCGTGCGCCGCCGGCCCGGAAACCGTCGTGCCATTCCAGTCGAGCTCCAGCACACCGTCGAGCAGCAGTCGCGCGGCGGCCTGGCTCGCCGACCGGGGCAGCCTCTTCATCGCGAGGCGGACCTGCTCCAGCAGCGCAAGGGTCTCCCGGTCGATCAGCTGCACGCGGCGCCAGCCGGGCGCGGTAGGGACCAGCGCCGCGGCCCATTCCGATTCGCGCGCGCCGGCGGAAAGCTGGTGGCGGTCGAACGCTCTGACTTCCGCAAGGGGCGTGACGCGGAATCCGGGAGACAATCGCAGCGGAGCGCTGCGCAGGACGCTGAGCCAGGAGTGCTTCATGCGGAGAAACGAGTCGGCGGCGGGCCGGGTGTCGGCAGCCGCCGAGCACCCGGCCAGCCGCCGGGCCTTTCGCTGGACGGGTCGCTCAGCCGAGCACGTCGCTCAGCTGATCGCGCAGCGCGAGGAGCTCCTCCTCACCGGCGGACTTCCAGTTCGGCTTGGGCTTCGGCTTCGGCTTGGGCCGTTCCGTCTTGGTGTTGTTGGTGCAGTCGGTGCAGTTGCCGCACGCCTGCTCTTCGTCGCCCCACGTCTCCCCGGCCTGTTCGGGCAAAGCCGACACCATCAGGTCCCGACTGGCGAACTGTTGCATCGCAATCTCCTCGATGTCGAGCGAAAGATAGGGATGGAAGTCCGGGTGATATACGGGCTCTCGCGGAGTCCGTCAAGCAAGGCGTTGCGGCGCGGGTTGCGGCCCCGTAATCTCTCCGCTTCCCATGGCTCCCGCCGCCGGCACCGCTTTTCAGCTTCACAGCATCGCCTTTGCCTTTCCCGGCAATCGCGGCACCATTCCGCTGCGGGATCCACGCACCTCCCGTTTCCTTGGCGATACCCCGGAGTGGAATGCCGAGGGTCGCAGCGTGGCGGTCGCGTTCGTCCGGGGCAGCCGGCCGCGGCTACGCGTCTGTTTCGCTCGCGACAGGATTAACCCGGGGGCTGGTGGTCCGGTTACGGTCGGCGCGCGTTCCCGCAACGGCCCTGGCGTCGCCGAGCAGAGAATGCGGCTGCGGTTCGGGAAGACGGGTATCTCGGCGCCGGTCGATTTCGCGCTCGACCGCCACGTGCACGACGTAGTCGGCCGGATCGATCACGAGTTTCACTGGTATGCCCGCGACTCGAGGGGAGAGCGCCCGCTCGGCATCACGCGCCACGAATGGATGCGGGCCTGGAAGACACCGATCCCCCCGACCTATTGGGCGTCCTTGAAGGAGCCGAGGAACGGACCTCCAGGCCAGCCTGATGTGCCCTGGGTCTATCTGCCCATCATGCAGTGGTCCTGCGACTGGGGCACCAGCTCCGGCAGCGAGCGCGAGTTGTGTGACGCGCTCCTGGCCGGCCTCCCGAAATCGGGACTGCAGTACGCCCTTCCCGCCTGGAATGTCCGCGACATGCTGCTCCAGGGCGGCGGGTATTGCGGCGCCTTCTACCGGATGTTCCAGGCGCTCGCCGGCGCTCAGGGTGTGCACCTCGAGCGCCGCCAGATCGGAGTGGACTGGCGCCTCGAGCCAGCCAACCAGGCGCGCTGGTGCGCCATCGTGGTGGAGAACCCCGGGCTGAATCGCAAGCGGCCCGCGGAAGGCCCCAGCACATTTCACGACATCGACCGGCGACCCCTGGCGCGGTGCCGGATCGACAGGGAACTGGTACGCCGCTATCGCTTCTGGGGAATCCCGCAGCAGGTGGGCGACGGCCACTCGCTCAATTTCCTGTTCTCCGGAGGCCGGTGGTACCTCTACGACGCCAGCTTTCAGCTCCGCGTCGCGCTGCGCGGCTTCACGCTGCCTGCCGCCAATCCCAGGCGCCGGGTGCCCGTGGGGCGACTCGGTAATTTCAAAGCGGCCTATCTCGACCGGGCGGTCAATTTCATGCTCGGCTCACTCGACCATCGCGGCAAGCTGTTCGCGACCCGCCATCCGGATCCCGAAGCGCCGCCGGGTTCCCGCGCCAAGCAGACGCACAACGGGCTCACCGTCAAGACCTCGCTGATCGAAGAGGCCGGGGCTCGCATCACCTTTTACTGGGTCTGACCGCATGGCCAAGGCGCACGCGAAACTGCACGGACTGCTGCGGGTCGCGGCGGCGAAGGCGAAATCGAAGCGGGTCACCTGGCCCCAAGTCCTGGGCCTTCTGGAGCAGATCTGCCGGGAGCGTTCGCCGGAGTCCGAAGCGGTACTGCGGGAGGCGGCCCGCTTCGAGGGAAGTCTGGCGCTCGATCCCGGCCCCGGGCTGCCGCACGCGATGTCGCCGGAGGATCTGTTGCGCTGCGTCGCGGTGCAGACGCTGGGACGCTGGGACCCGAAGCTGCACGAGGATGCCATCCTCCGCGCCGTGGCCCTCGCCGACCACGAGCGCGTGGTCAGCCACGCTCGCGTGTACCTGCCCTAACGCATGGCTTGATCGAGATCTGCAATCAGGTCGTCCACATCCTCGATTCCGACACTCAGGCGCACCAGCGAGTCGGTGAGACCCATCTTCTCGCGCATGTCGAGCGGCACCGAGGCGTGGGTCATCGACGCCGGATGCCCGATCAGGCTCTCCACGCCGCCGAGCGATTCAGCGAGCTGGAACAGTTTGACCCGGCTCACGATCCGCTTGGCGAGCTCCACGTCGCCGACGTCGAAGGAGATCATCCCGCCGAATCCCGACATCTGACGCCGGGCGAGCTCGTGCTGGGGGTGCGAAGTTAACCCGGCGTAGTAGAGCTTCCGCACCCGGGGATGCGACTGCAGCCACTCGGCCATGCGGCGGCCGTTGGCGTCGTGCTGGCGCATGCGGAGCGGCAGGGTCTTGGTGCCGCGCAAGGCGAGCCAGCAGTCCATCGGGCCGGGCACCGCGCCGCTCGCGTTCTGGATGAAGCCGAGCCGCTCGGCGAGATCGTCACGGCTGGTGACGAGCAGGCCGCCCACCATGTCGCTGTGCCCGTTCAGATACTTCGTCGTCGAATGCAGCACGACCTCGCAGCCCAGCTCGAGCGGACGCTGGAACACCGGCGTCGCAAAGGTGTTGTCGACGGCGACCAGGATCCCGCGGGCCGCGGCAAGGTCCGCCACGGCGCGGAGATCGGTGAGGAACATCATCGGATTGGTCGGAGTCTCGCAGTAGATCAGCCGGGTCTCCGGTCGCAATGCGCACTCCACGTTCTTGACGTCGCGGGTGTCGACGAAGCTGAAGCTCATGCCGTACCCCGCAAAGAGCCGGGTCATCAGCCGGTGCGAGCCGCCGTAGAGATTGTCGCCCGACACGACGTGATCGCCCGCCTTGAAGAGCTTGAGCAGGCCGTCGAGCGCCGCGAGCCCCGAGCCGAAGGCAAAGCCGTACTCCCCGCCCTCGAGGGCGGCGACGTTGCGCTCCAGGGCCTCGCGCGTCGGGTTCTGGGTCCTGGCGTACTCGTAGCCCTTGTGCTGGCCCAATCCCGCCTGGCGGTAGGTCGAGGTCTGATAGATCGGCGTCATCACCGCGCCGGCGAGGGGATCGTCGATCTGGCCCGCGTGCACTGCGCGCGTCGCGAGCGCGTGCGCGTGATCGGTGGGAAGCAGACGCGTCATAGACTCCTCGGGGCGCTGGGTCCAATAGGGTTGTTACACAAGAAGATGGACGGCTGAAATGAAACGGCCTAGGTTCCAGAATGCCAAAGCTACCGAAGAAATCTAGGCCACCGTCTGACCCCAACGTCGCGGCCTTCCGGCTGGTTGAACGGCTGACCCAAGAGAAGCCTCCACGCGCCCCAGCCAAGACAAACCGCACTCGGAAGAGGAAGAAACTCACTCCTTAAAGTCAAAGGCGAGGTTGGCTTCCCACTTAGGGAGTGCGTTGTTTAGGTGGCCTTCAAAAGTGTCGTAGTCGGGTGCGATCTTCATCAGCGCTGTAACGGCTGACAGGTGCTCCGCCAGCTTGGGCACACCCACCTTGTCGGTGAGATGCTGGTGTAGTCTTGCCCGACGCTTTCCATCTGCACGTCGCTCGGCCTCAATTCTCTTGAGTTCGTCCTTTACCCCCGGCGCCAATCGCTCATAGACGATGTTGTTTGTGAGCCCACCGAAGTACTGAGGGAGCCTCATCTTTTCCGGGGGATACTCCACGCCCCGTAGGCGGCAGAGTTGTTCATAGTACGAAGGCGGGAAAGTAGAAACCCACTTCCGCAACTCCTTCTGGACAAACGCCTCAAGAATTTTTGCGAGCGCGTCACGAGCGCGATCTGCTTGGAACCCGGTCGCTTCATCAACAAGGGCTACGATTCCGACATGCGCTAGGCCGCGCATCAGAATATCGGCCTTCTGTGCGATCAAGAGTTGTGCGCGCGAAAGAACCCCAGCATCCCGAGCCCGGAGCCAGACATCGCAAACCTTTGGAATTAGAGCGGCAGCCAAACCGTGGTTAGCGCGACCGCCCGTCATCTGGCGGTATAGGATGGGCTTTGCGAGCACCACCGTTAAGTCGTTGTCAATGTAGGGTCTAAGGTTCTTGTCAGCCAAAAAAAGCGGCAATCTGCCACCACCGGCCTCAAGAACCGCCGACTTAAGTCTCCCACCGCTGCGCGTCACTCCGAGTACGCTGAGTACTCCCCGCTCCGATAAAACGCGCGTGCGATCCGGGTCGTCCAGCACCGCGCAAGGGAGTTGGGTTTCTCCCATTCGTAGCTGGCCCTCGTGCGTTGCTTTCGGGATTGCGCTGTGCCACCGGCTAGTGGAGGCCCGAGCAGCCGCCTCCGACCTCTGTTTCGCAGTCATGCGGGCTGCCCTGGCCTTGCCGCCCATTGCCCCAAATCGCTTTGCCTCGTCTGCCATTGTCTCGCCCCTGGGTTGACTGCGTAGGGGTACGCTAATAAGCCAAGCGCCCAAAGTCAATGCCTACCCCTACGCTTGACAATATGCGTACCCCTACGCATATTGTGGTATGAACAAGACCGCTAAGAGCGCCCAAGCCCTTATTCTTCGCTGTCTAACGGACGGTATGAGCGTTCGGGCGGTCTGCCGAACTGTGAACGTGAGCAAAGGCACCGTCTTGCGCTTACTGGAAGAAGCTGGGGAGTTTTGCGCCGCCTTCCACTGCCTACGGATGCGGAACCTTGGAACCACGCGGGTAGAAGCAGACGAGCAATGGAGTTTTGTGGGGGCGAAACAGAAGCGAGCCGTGAGGCCCGGTGACGGTGATCTGTGGACCTTTCTCGCGCTCGACGCAGATAGCAAGTTGATCGTCAGCTATCTGGTCGGCGCTCGCAACGCGGAGAATACTTACGCCTTCATGGGCGACCTGGCGCAGCGCGTAGCCGGTCGCATTCAGCTTTCCACGGACTCCTGGCCCGCCTATTGGGGAGCCGTCCGGTCAGCCTTCGGCTTTGCTCGCTGCGACTACGCGACGGTCAACAAGACCTACGCGACTCCCACCACGCCGGAGGACATTCGGCGCTACAGCCCGCCCGTCTGCACCGGGATCAAGAAGATGCGCTGCATCGGTCGCCCGGACATGGCGAAGGTGAGCACCAGTTACGTCGAAGCGCTGAACCTGAGCACGCGGACCCACTGCAAGCGGTTCGCCCGGCTGACGATTGCCCACAGCAAGAAGCAGGAGAACCACGCGCACGCCGTGGCCCTCCACTTCTTCGCTCACAATTTCATCCGGGTACACAGCAGCCTGTCGAAGGAAGCCGGTCGTAAGATGACCCCGGCTATGGCGGCTGGCCTGACCACGGAACCGTGGACGGTCGAAAAGCTGGTGGACCTGATGGACCCGAGGACTGTTACAGTCAAATAGACCCAGCGCCACTCCTCGGCGAGGCGGTAGCGAGCCCTAAGAATAGCCGGTTACTTTCCCCGATCCTCGCGCCAACAACACCAGCAGGAGGTTCGTGGGCCAGATCCAGATGGCGGTCCGCATGCTCGAGAAGAAGGACGTCTACACCCGCGGGCATTCGCAGCGGGTGAGCCGCTATGCGGTGCGGACCGCGGTGGCGCTGGGAGTGTCGGGGAACATGCTCGACCAGATCCGCCTGGGCGGCGAGCTGCACGACATCGGAAAGATCGGCACCCGCGACTCGGTCCTGCAGAAGCCCGGGCCGCTCACGCCGGGCGAATTCGAGGAGATCAAGAAGCACGTCACGGAGGGCGAGGAGATCCTGGAGCCGCTGCGGCGGGAGAATCCCTTCGTCCTGCAGATCGTCCGCAGCCACCACGAGCGGCTGGACGGCTCCGGATTTCCCGACGGGTTGCGCGGCGAGGCCATCCCCTTTGTCGCACGCCTCGTGGCGGTCGTGGATGCCTTCGACGCCATGACCACCAACCGGTCCTATCGCATACCGCGTTCCGCGGGCCATGCCTTCGACGAGCTGCGCCGCTTCGCCGGCGTCCACTTCGATGCCGACGTCCTCTCGGCATTTCAGAAGGCCTTTCCGGATCCCGAGAAGCTGCCCATCACGGTAGGTGGGTAAGAGGGTAGGTGGGTAAGAGGGTACGAGATCGTTACCCTCCTTCCCTCCTACCCTCCTTCCCTCTTACCCTCCACTTTTCCCCCAATGTCCGACACCCTCATGATCTCCGTCTCCGGCATGCGCGGCATCGTCGGCAAGGACCTCACGCCCGAGCTGGTGGCCCGCCACGCCGCGGCGCTGGGCGCCTGGAGTCGCGCCGCGGGAAACCGCAGCGTCGTGCTGGGACGCGATGCCCGCACCAGCGGGACGATGTTCGCGCAGGCCGCCACCGCGGGATTGCTCTCGGTGGGGTGCGACGTCATCGACCTCGGCATCGTGCCGACCCCGACCGCGCAGCTCGCCGTGGAGTATCACCACGCCGGAGCGGGGCTGATCCTCACCGCCAGTCATAACCCGGTGGAGTGGAACGCGCTCAAGCTGGTGGGCCCCGACGGAATCTTCCTCGACGCGGATGCCGGGGGCCGGGTACGCGCGCTCGCGGAGCAGGGACCCGCGCGCAGCGGCTGGAACGAGCTGGGCTCCGTCCGGGTGGACGCCGACGCCATTGCCCGGCATCTCGACTTGGTGCTCGCGCGGGGGGAGCTCGACGTGGAGCTGATCCGCCGTTCGCGTTTCGGAGTCGCGCTCGACTGTGTGCGCGGCGCCGGCGGCAAGGTCATCCCGGCGCTGCTCGAGCGGCTCGGGTGCGTCGTGCACGGCATCCATCTGGAGACCGACGGCCGCTTCCCCCACGAGCCCGAGCCGATTCCCGAAAACCTCGGCGAGCTGAGCGCCCTGGTGCGGCAAACCGGTGCAGCGGTCGGCATGGCGGTGGACCCTGACGTCGATCGTCTGGCGCTGGTGGATGAGCGCGGAGCGCCAATCGGGGAGGATTACACATTGGCGTTTGCAGTACGGGCGGTCGGGCGGACCGGCGGTCGGGCGGACACCGAAGATCGCGACCGCCAGACCGCCGGACCGCCGGACCGCCCCGTGGTCGTTGCGAACCTCTCGACCAGCATGGTCGTTGAGGACGCCGCCCGCGACATCGGCGCCCGCTTCGTCCGTGCACCCGTCGGAGAGTCCAACGTCGCCAAGGCGATGTTGCGCGAAAGGGCGCTGGTCGGCGGGGAGGGGAATGGCGGCGTCATCCTGCCCGCGCTCCACGTTGGGAGAGACGCGCCGCTGGGGGTGGCGTTGATCTTGCAGTACCTTGCATCCGAAAAGCGAACAGTTTCAGCCCTTGTGGCTGGAGCTCCCCGCTATCAGATCATGAAAGCTAAGATCAAGCGAGGAGTCAATTTAGCGAAGGCATACCAAGGGCTTCTGAAGCATTTCCCCGATGCCACTGCCGACCATCAAGACGGTTTGCGGCTGGCGTGGGAAGATCGATGGGTGCACCTGCGGCCTTCGGGCACTGAGCCGGTCATCCGCATGATCGCTGAGGCACCGACCCAGCAGGAGGCCGAAGGATTGCTGGACGCCTGTCGCACGGTACTCTAGAGGAGAGGTTGTCCGGACTATGTGCGGTATCGTCGGTTATGTCGGACCCAAACAGGCATCCCCGATTCTGGTCGAGGGGCTGCGGCGTATGGAGTATCGCGGGTACGACTCGGCCGGCGTTGCCGTGATCAATGGCAACGGCATCAAGGTCCGCAAGGCCGCAGGCAAGCTCTCCGCGCTGGTCGAGGATCTCCGCGGCGAAACCCCGCAGGGCACGCTCGGCGTCGGCCACACCCGCTGGGCAACCCACGGCGCTCCCACGACCCCGAACGCGCATCCCCATCTCGACAAGAGCGGCCGCATCGCGGTGATCCATAACGGCATCATCGAGAATGCGGCCCAGCTGCGCCAGGTGCTCGAGCGCCGCGGCCACAGCTTCAAGTCCGAGACTGACACCGAGGTGCTGGCGCATCTCATCGGCGTGTACTACGGCGGCAACCTGGAGCGCGCGGTTGAACAGGCGCTCTGGGACATCGAGGGGGCCTACGGTATCGCGGTGATCTGTGCCGACGAGCCCAATACGCTGGTCGCGGCGCGCAAGGGCTCGCCGCTGCTCGTCGGAGT